>DAOULO010000035.1:0-34575 GCA_034420195.1 Dehalococcoidales bacterium | reverse complement strand
ATATTGGGATTATGGGTTATAATTGAGCCGTAACGGGCGCCTGTAGCTCAGCGGACAGAGCACCGGTCTTCGGAACCGGGTGTCGTGGGTTCGAATCCCTCCAGGCGCGCTGCTTACTTCTTCCCCTCAAACTTCTCCGGCGGGATGTAGTTGCCGAACTTCTTCTGAGCCTTGAGCAAGCGCTCGCGCTGCTCGGTAAGCACGTGCCACACCTCGGACGAGAGGTCGGGGATATTCTCGTGGTAGAAGGCCTCCACGCGGTTAAGCTTGGCCAGGTTTTCGGAAACGCGGATAGTGAACTGCTTGTTGTAGTCCTCTTTGGAGTAGTCCTTTTTCAGCACCTGGCGGAAGAGCGGCTGCAAGTCCTCGTATTTAGGAATCCAGCCGGTGGGCGTCTCGATGGCGGCGACGTCGTTATGGATGCGTAGCTCCATCCACTTTACCCAGACATGCTTGTCCTGGTGCTCGTTGAGGAAATTCCCGTTTTTCAGGTCTCTGAGGAAGTAGTTCACCCCGAAGACCAGCGGTACCCTATCCAGATTTTTCCCGAACTGGAGGTAGTTATGGAGATACTGCTCCAGCGGGATGGAGATAAAGTCCTGGATGCTCATGATGTTTATCTCGTGCTTACCTTCCGCCTCGGTGGTGGCGAAGGTGGTTTCCGTCTCCAGGGCGGCGCCGTAGGCGACGATGCCGTGCTCCCAGTCGAAGCCCTGCTGCACCGGCACGTAGCTGCGGTAGTCGCGGCCGCCGTAGAGGATGCCGCCCAGCTCCACGCCCTGGGGGTTTTCCAGCTCGGGGTCGCAGTTGGCCAGCACGTTGAGGGCAATCGTATAGCGGGCGTTCTTGTGGGCCGGGGGCACCTTCTCGCCTTTTTCGTCGGTCTTGCCTTCAAACCAGTCGCCGGTGAAGTTCTGGCCGCTTTGGGGCAGCTTTTCGTCCATCCCCAGCCACCACGGCCGGGCGTCCTTGACGAGGATATTGGTAAAGATAATCTCGCCGGGGTTGGTAAGTATCTCGTGGATGAGGGGGTCGTCCTTGGGGTTGATGTCCTGAATAATACCGAAGATGCCGCACTCGATGTTGACCGCCCGGCAGACGCCGCCGATATTGCGGACGTAGCCGATGTCATCGGCCAGGATGGTCTCGCCCGGCAGCATGGCGGTGGAGGTCTTGCCGCAGGCGCTGGGGAAGGCCCCGGCGATATAGGTCTTGCGTTTATTCGGCCCGCGGACGCCCATAATCATGAAGTGCTCGGCGAGCCAGCCTTCCTGGTGCGCCTTGCGGATGGCCAGCCGCAGGGCCAGTTTTTTAAAGCCGATGGAGTTACCGGCGTACTGGTTGTTGATGCTGTAGACGGTGTTGGTGGTGTAATCTATATAGATGCGTTTCTTCTCGTGATTGACGCTGACCATGTTTTCGTTGAGCTTGCCGGACGAGTGCAGGGTATTGAAAAACTCCGCCCCCCGGCCGGCCCGGCAGAAGGAATCGTACCCTTTGCGGTAGAGGAGGTCGACGCTGTGGGCCACGTACCAGGAATCGGTGCACTCCAGGCAGTAGATGGTAAACTCGGAGTCGGCCGGGCCCAGGGTGAGAAAGCGCACAATCATGGTGCGCCCCTCCATCAAATCCCGGCACAGCCCGTGTACTTCGGTAAGCCCCTCTTCCCGTTCAATCTGGTTGAGGGCCTCGCTGAGGGTCTCCCCCCGGGGCACCAGGAGCTTGGTAACCTGGCGGTCGCGTCCCTGGTCGTGGGGGCCGTCGAAATGGAAGGTATGCCCCGGAATGGTCAGAGCGGCGCTCTCCTCGCCGGCGACAATGGCCATGTTCTTGATATAGGCGACCTCATCGGGGGTATCGCTGCAGATAAAGACGTTATCCGGATTACAGAGTTCCGCCGATTCATAAATGGCCCGGTGCACCTCCGGATTATCGATGGCACGCAGCTTCTTATAGTCGGTCTGGCTGGTTTTGGCCTGTAAAGCGGCCAGATAATTTTTCAAGGCTGCCTCCCTGATGATGATTTATCGCCTCACCGGTGGTACGGGCCCGGCCGGTTATTCCAACACTTTCCCTAGGATAGCACATTTTAGAGAAAGTGGGCACGGCGCGAACCCTGAGAAAATCACCCCCCGATAGCTTGCCGGGCACACGGGCAGTTTCTAACCCAATTATAGCACAAATTTTTTCGGGAAAATACCGGCCACGACCAAATTTTGGTCCGCCGGGGCTTTTCACAACGGGGGTGTCTTGGGTATAATGGTAATAATCAGGCGGACAGTGACCGCGCGAAGGAGGCGTCATGGCCCGGGAGTGGCTGGTCAGGTTTATCGAGGCGGCGGCCATCACGGTGACCCTGGCCATCGTCTGCCAGGAGCTGGAGAAGCCCAAAGAGGAGCGGCACTGGCACGGTAAGCTGGGCTTTATTCCCTACGATTTCCGGCTGCCCACGCTACAGCGTTTTAAGGACGCCTACTGGAACGAGGCGAGCACGGCCATCTTCACGCCGGAACCCTGGGGTATCGGCTGGGCGGTGAACTTCTACGCGCTGCTGGAGAAGATGCGCCTGGTCAGTGAGTCCTACCTCTCTGAGGACGAGTACCTCATGCCCACCGAGTCGCTGCGGCGGGTGCTGGAGGACCGCCCGGCGGTGTAATAGGGACTAGTTCCTCAATCTGTGAATTGGCGGAAATGTCGGTGCGCTATATCCATGATGTACGCCTATAAGAAGATATTGATTTGCACCATAAGTATGAAACACGCAAGTATCATAGATTGCCTTTATCGTACAGGTTGTTTCTTATACTATCAATGAAATACTCTTCTCCAGTTTTTTCATCAATATAGCGCCATACTAACCACCCGTTTTCAGTCTTTCCAGATATTTTATGCGCTGCAGGTGATGGACTACTAAATGTCTCACCATTGAATTCTATCTTCCAACCTGGAAGTAGCTTTGCTGGATATATCATTTGCTTATATCTTCGAAATATATCAATCGGAAACTTAACTACTTGGTTTCCAGCTTCATATGTAGTTGTCTGGGTTCCAGATAGTATCTCATCCGCCCATTGTAATAATGCGCTCTTGTCTTCACTATCTGTTACTTCGTTTGCCACTCGAATTAGCAATCTAGCTTTGTTAATAGCCATACTGTTATCCTCCAATAGTAGTGAATACTATTATAGTAGCATAATAGTATATCCCTGTCAAGGGGTTTGAGGAAATTATTTTATCTCCCCCCTCATCCCATCCTTATAAAGCCCGGTCAGCTTGACCGGCAGCAGCTCGTTGGTGATATCCCCACGGCTCCTGACATAGACCTTGATGTAGTTACCGGTCAGGCCGGTGAAGAAGCCGCCGCTGGCCCGCTCGAAGAGCACCTCCAGCGTTTTACCCAGATGCTCCTGTAAAAATCCTCGCATACTTTCTTTGGCCAGTTGTAGCAGCTTTTGCGTACGTTCCTTCTTCAATGTGGCGGGTATCTGCCCGTCCATGATGGCGGCGGCCGTGCCGGGGCGCGGTGAATAGGGGAAAACATGGATGCGGGCAAACCTCATCTCGCGGCAGAAATCCAGCGTTGCCGCGAACTCGGTGTCGGTCTCGCCGGGGAAACCGGCGATGACGTCGGTGGTGACGGCCGCATCGGGCACGTTATCACGGATGAGGGCCACGGCCCGCGCGTAGCCGGCGGTATCGTAGCGCCGCCCCATCCTCTGCAGCACGGTGTGGCTGCCGCTCTGCAGCGAGAGGTGAAAATGGGGGCAGAGCCTCGGGTCGCGCCAGAGCGCGACCAGCCCCGGCGTAATCTCCGGGGGCTGCAGCGAGGAAAGCCGCAGCCGCGTCACTTCCGTCCCGGCCAGGATTTGCCCCAGCAGGCCGGCCAGGTCGAGGCCGTCGTGGCGGTAGGTGCCGATTTCGGTGCCGGTGAGCACCACCTCTTGAAAACCGGCGGCCACCCGCTCCCGCACCTGAGTCACCACCTCGCCCGCCGGGAGGTTCATCTCACTGCCTCTGACGAAGGGCACGATGCAGTAGGCGCAGTAGTTAGAGCAGCCGTCCTGTACCTTGATAAAGGCGCGCGTGCGTCGGCCCCAGCCGCCGGGACGGGTGACACCCTGACTGGCGGTATCCTGCCAGCTGGCACCGTCGCCGAGAATACGGGGGAGGTCGGCCTTGCGGTCGTTGCCCAGGACGAGGTCAACGCCCTCGATGGCGGCCAGCTCGCCGGGGGCGCGCCCCGCGTAGCAGCCGATGGCCACCAGCCGGGCGCCGGGGTGGCGGCGGCGGGCCGCCCGCAGCTTCTGGCGGGACTTGCTGTCGGCGGTGGCGGTCACCGTGCAGGTATTGAGGATGTAGATGTCCGCCTTGTCATCCGGGGCCACCAGGCGGTAGCCGGCCCGGGCCAGTTCGGCGGCCAGCGCCTCGGTCTCCGCCTGGTTCAGCTTGCAGCCCAGACTGTCCAGGGCCACCCTGGGGGCATGGTCGGCATGATTCATCGGTTTTCGTATCGGGCCGTTTCCTGAAATTATACCGTTCGCGTCACGATGCGGTCAAAATGCCCACATTTTTGACAGCCGTTCCCATTGACAGCTAGGGCGTTATGGTGCATAATAGGGGGCGTGTAACATTTTTGACCTAGAAGGACAGATGTAAATGCTCAGAATCAGACTCCGGCGCATCGGAGCCAAGAAGAAGCCCAGCTACCGACTGGTGGTGGCTGATATAAGGGCGCCCCGCGATGGGGCGTTTGTCGATATCATTGGTCATTACGACCCGCTGACCGACCCGGAAACCGTCGAAATCCAAGAAGATAAAGCACTGCACTGGCTGCGACAGGGCGCCAAGCCGACCGAAACCACTGCCAGACTGCTGGGTAAGGCAGGTATTCTGGAAAAGTTTAGACCAGTCAAGGAGAAATCATGAAAGACCTAGTGGAATACATCGCCAAGTCAATCGTCAACGAACCCGATGCAGTGAATGTCGAAGAGGAGACCAATGACGAGGGCATCACGCTGAAGCTGACCGTCGCTGATGACGACAAGGGCCGCATCATCGGCAAGCAGGGCCAGATTGCCCAGGCCATGCGTACTTTGCTCAGAGTGAAGGCCGCCAAAGCCGCCACTCGAGTCCGCCTCGAAATAATGTAATATCTCCCCGAAATCAGCCCGCCTCACCGGACGGGGAGCCGGGGTGCTCCCCACTTCCGTCGCTCGTGTCTCCCGGTTACGGGAGGCTCAGAAGTCTACCGGCGTTCTGCGGAAAATGGAACACAGCCAAAATCATCCGCCCGAAGACCGCTATTTTTACCACCAGATTATCGGCCTGCGCGTCGTCACCACCGGGGGAGAAATCATCGGGGATATCGTGGATATTCTCGAAGGACAGAGCAACGACAACTACATCGTCCACGGGCCCCGCGGCGAGGTGCTCATCCCCGCCATCGAAGACGTTGTCCGGGCCATCGACCTTAAAGAGAAGACGATGACCATCGAGGCCATCGCCGGCCTGCTGGACTTAAACGCCAAAAAGCCGCCGAAGTAGCTCCGGCGGCTTTGATTATCTCTTTCTCTGGGGCTATAGCTTCCGCCGTCTTTTAATCTTCTCGGCCACGCTCAATCTCGCCACGGCGCGGCGCAAAGCGGTCTCCGCCCGGGTTGCATCAAGCCCCTCCTTCTTCCGGTCGCGCAACCGCTCCTCGGCCCGCCGCTTGGCGGCTTCGGCGCGGGTTTCATCAATCTCCTCCGCCCTTTCGGCCTGGTCGGCCAGGACGATAACGCGGTCGGGGCGCACCTCCAGAAAGCCGCCGGAGATGGCCAGGGAGTCCTCCTCCCCGCCCCGGCGCGCCACCAGCTCGCCGGCGGTGAGGATGGTCATCAGCGGGGCGTGGTGCGGCAGGATGCCCAGCTGCCCTTCGGCGCCGGGGGCGATGACCTCGTCCACTTCCTCGGAGTAGACGACGCGTTCGGCGGTGACGATATCCAGCTTGAGACTAGGCATTGGCCTCCGCTCCCAGTTTGGCGGCGGCCTCGGTCACTTCCTCGATGCCGCCCACCATGTAGAACGCCTGCTCCGGCAGGTCGTCGTACTTGCCTTCCAGGATTTCGGCGAAGCCGCGCACGGTGTCCTCGATTTTCACGTACTTGCCGGGCCGCCCGGTGAAGACCTCGGTGACGAACATCGGCTGGGAGAGGAATCGCTGGATACGCCGCGCCCGGGATACCGAGAGCTTATCTTCCTCGCTCAGCTCCTCGATGCCGAGGATGGCGATGATGTCCTGCAGGTCCTTATAACGCTGGAGTACCCGCTGCACCTCGCGGGCGACACGGTAGTGCTCCTCGCCGACGATTTTGGGGTCGAGGATGCGCGAGGTGGAGGTGAGCGGGTCGACGGCGGGGTAGAGACCCTGCTCGGCGATAGAGCGCTCCAGGGCCACCACGGCGTCGAGGTGGCCGAAGGTGGTCACCACGCCGGGGTCGGTGTAGTCGTCGGCGGGGACGTAGATGGCCTGGAACGACGTTATCGAGCCCTTCTTGGTGGAGGCGATGCGTTCCTGCAGCTCACCCATCTCCGTGGCCAGGGTGGGCTGGTAGCCCACCGCCGAGGGCATGCGCCCCAGCAGCGCCGAGACCTCCATGCCGGCCAGGGTATAGCGGTAGATATTGTCGATAAAGAGCAGAACGTCCTGGTGCTCCTCGTCGCGGAAGTACTCGGACATGGTCAGCCCGGTCAGGCCCACCCGCAGGCGCACGCCGGGGGGCTCGTTCATCTGGCCGAAGACCATGGTCATCTTGTCCATGACGCCGGCCTCTTTCATCTCGTTCCAGAGGTCATTGCCCTCGCGGGAGCGCTCGCCGATGCCGGTGAAGACGGAAAAGCCGCCGTGCACCGCGGCGATGTTGCGGATGAGCTCCTGGATGATGACCGTCTTGCCGACGCCGGCGCCGCCGTAAGCCCCGATTTTGCCGCCCTTGGTGAAGGGGACGATAAGGTCGACGACCTTGAGCCCGGTCTCCAGTACCTGGGTAGAGGTCTCCTGCTCGTCGAAGGCGGGGGCGGGGCGGTGGATTGGCCACTGGTCGGCGGCCTTGACATCGCCCAGGTTGTCCAGGGCGGTGCCCATCACGTCGAAGAGGCGCCCCAGCGTGCCCGGGCCCACCGGCACCTTGAGGGAGTCCCCGGTATCCACGGCCACGGCGCCGCGCGAAAGCCCGTCGGTGGGGGAGAGGGCCAGGCAGCGCACCCAGTTATTCCCCAGGTGGTCCTGCACCTCCAGGACAATCTTGCCGCCGCCGCTCTCAATCTCGATGGCGTTATAGAGCGCCGGCAACTCGTCGGGCGGGAACTCGATGTCCACCACCGTCCCGATTACCTGAGCTACTTTTCCCTTAGCCATAATAACCTCACAACTTCTCTGTTATTTGCCTTTTATCCCTCCAGGGCCACCACACCGCCGGTGATATCCAAAAGCTCGGTGGTGATGGCCTCCTGGCGGGCCTTGTTATAGAGCAGGGTCAGGTCGCCGATGAGTTCGTTGGCGCTGTCGGTGGCGTTACGCATGGCCACCATCCGGGCCGACTGCTCGCTGGCGATGGACTCCAGGATGGCGTGATAAATCTCCATCTCCACGAAGCGCGGCAGCAGCCCCCCCAGTACGTCCTCGGCGCCGGGCTCGTAGATGTAGTCCACGTTCTCGCCGGTGGGGATGGCCGCCGGCTCCACCGGCAGGAGCTGCTTGAGGACGGGCCGCTGCACGATGGTGGAGATGAAATCGGCGTAGAGGACGTAGACCATGTCTATCTTACCCTGGGTATAATCGTCAATGATAATATGGGAAATGGGCAGGGTATCCAGGAAGGAAGGATTATCGCCCAGGCCGCTGAACTCGGCGGTGAGGTCGCAGCCGCAGCGCACCGAGAAATCACGCCCCTTGCGCCCCACGGCGATGACGCTGACCGACCGGGACTCCCCGGTGATGAAGGTAGCCAGCTTGCGGTTGAGGTTGCCGTTGAGGCCGCCACACTGGCCGCGGTCGGGCGTGATGTGCACCACGGCAATCTTCTCCACCGGGCGGCGCTCCAGCAGCGGGTGGTGCCGCCCCATGTCCGGCAGGGCGGCCAGGTCGGCGATGACCTGCTGGATTTTCTCCGAGTAAGGCCGGCCCGCCAGACCGCGCTCCTGGGCGCGGCGCATCTTGGAGGCGGCAATCATCTCCATCGCCCTCGTTATCTTGGCGATGTTCTGCACCCCCCGGATGCGGCGGCGTATTTTTCTAATATCCGGCATGGGTTAATTTATCCCCTTCTTGACAGTATCTAGTCTCTCTCTGGCGACCGGATAGTGCCTGATAACGAACTCTAGTTGGGCACACGGGTAGTTTAAACAATACCCGCAGTTTTTCAAGCCTTTTTCTTTGGCGCACGTGCGTATCTGGCATGCGGCGCAATGACCCATTCTAACACCCTGGGAATCACAGCCGGTGCAGTTAACATCAGAGGCTTTCATCACGGGAATATTGTACTGTTTAGCCCACTTTTCCGCCTGCGCCTGCCGCAGCTTATCATCGTTTTTCATAGTAGCGATGTAGGCGTTGCACTCGGTGCAGACCAGTCCGCAGTAAGCTATTTGCTTTTCCATATCAACTCCACCCCTCTTAAACGCCCTGCTACTTACCCATTTCCTTCCTTATCGATTCCAGGTTTTCTTTCATTACCGGCGCCATGGCGAAATACTTATCCAGCGCCTCGCAGGCGTAATCGTCGCAGTGGGCGCAGTTGACGACGCCTTTTTCCTGCCCGCATTTTCTCACTTCGCAGACGTAGCAATGGCCGACGTGCTGGCCGTCTACGGGGATGCAGCCCACGCAGTTGATGTCCTCGGGCTTAATGTCAACGTTATATTGCTTGGACCATTGTGCGGCCGTCTCTTTGCGCATCGCGTCATCGTCGTTCTGCGTGGCGATATAGGCGTTGCAGTCGGTGCAGACCAGGCCGCAGTAGGCAATTTGTTTCTCCATTTTTATACCTCCCTTTTGCCCCTCTCAGTGTTTATCTATTCCCACCCAGGCCGCCCCGTGTCATCCGCGGCTTAGCCCTTAGTTTTTATTCCTTGGCAAACCCCTGCTTGAACTCGGTGATGGCCTTCTTGAGGGTCGCCTCGGTCTTCTCGTCGAGGTCTTTGGCCTTGGCGATGGTCTGGGCCGCCTCGGCGTAGCTGGTCTCCATGTGCTGGTAGAACTCCGCCTCGAAGGCGGTGACCCTGGCCACGGGGATATCGTCCAGGTAGCCGTTGGTGACGGCGTAGAGAATCATTACCTGGTTTTCCAGCGGCACCGGCACGAACTGGGCCTGCTTGAGCACCTCCTGGATGCGCTGGCCGCGCTCCAGCTGGTCCCGGGTGGCCTTATCCAGCTCGGACGTGCCGAACTGCGCGAAGGCGGCCACCTCGCGGTACTGGCCCATGTCCAGCTTGAGGCGTCCGGCCACCTTTTTCATGGCCGACGTCTGTGCCTTGGAGCCGACACGGGAGACAGAGATGCCCACGTTCATGGCGGGCCTGATACCGGCATTGAAGAGGTCGGCTTCCAGGTAGAGTTGGCCGTCGGTGATGGAGATGACGTTGGTGGGGATATAGGCGGAGACGTCGCCGGCCTGGGTCTCGATGATGGGCAGGGCTGTCATCGAGCCGCCGCCCGACTCCTGGTTGTACTTGGCGGCCCGCTCCAGCAGGCGCGAGTGCAGGTAGAAGACGTCGCCGGGGTAAGCCTCGCGGCCGGGCGGGCGGCGCAGCAGCAGCGACAGCTGCCGGTAGGCCCAGGCGTGCTTGGAGAGGTCATCGTAAATAATGAGGACGTCCTTACCGGCCTCCATGAACTCCTCGCCCATGGCGCAGCCGGCGTAGGGGGCCAGGTACTGCAGGGCCACCGAATCGGAGGCGGAGGCGGTAACGACGATGGTGTGCTCCATGGCGCCGTGCTGGGTCAGCGTGGCCACCACGCGGGCCACCTGGGATACCTTCTGGCCGATGGCCACGTAGATGCAGATGAGGTCGCCGCCCTTCTGGTTGACGATGGCGTCCAGGGCGATGGCCGTCTTGCCGGTGGAGCGGTCGCCGATGATGAGCTCGCGCTGGCCGCGGCCGATGGGGAACATGCTGTCCACGGCCTTGATGCCGGTCTGCACCGGCGTGTCCACCGAGGCGCGCAGCACCACGTTGGGGGCGACCCGCTCCAGGGGCCTTACTTTATCCGTTTTGATGTTCCCCTTACCGTCGACGGGGCGGCCCAGCGGGTCGACAACGCGCCCGATGAGGGCCTCGCCGACGGGCACCTCGGCGATGCGCCCGGTGCACTTGACCTCGTCGCCCTCTTTGACGTCGGTATAATCGCCCAGGATGACGGCGGAGACGCTGTCCTCCTCCAGGTTCAGGGCGATGCCGACGACATCGTTGGGGAAGGCCAGCAGCTCGTTGTACCGGGCCGAGGCCAGCCCGTGAATGCGGGCGATGCCGTCGCCGACCTCGATGACGGTGCCGACGTCCACCATCGTCACCGCCGTGCCGAACTGCTCAATCTGCTGTTTGATAATCGATACGATATCTTCGCCTCTCGTTGCCACCTTAGCTACCTCCTTTACCTCCCGATTATCCCGTCGCTATAATCTCCGGGGTATTTATTATCTCTATCATTCCCGCTTGCCGACCCCGCCGCCCAGGTCTTTCCTGAGGGCGGCCAGCTTGGCGCGGGTGCTGCCGTCCAGCAGCCGCCCGCCGACGCGGGCGACAATGCCGCCCAGGATTTCCGGGTCTACCCCGGCCTCCACCGTTACCTTGGTGCCCACCAGCTCGCCCAGCCGGGCGGCTAGTCTGGCCTCGTCCGGCTTGTCCAGGGGGACGGCGGTGGTCACCTCGGCCGTCTGGATACCGCGGTAAGCGTCCACCAGGCGGCGGTACTCGGCGGCGATGTCCGCCACCGCCCCGACCATGCCGCGGCTGATGAGCAGCTGCACCAGGTTCAGGGCCAGCTTGCCGACGTCTCCCAGCCGCTCCTTGAGCAGGCGGGCCTTGTCGGCGGGCTTGATTTTGGGGCTTTCCAGCGCCGCCAGAAAAGTGGCGTCGGCGGTGGCGGCCGTAATCTTGTCCAGGTCGGCCTGCCACCGTTCCAGTTCCTTCTTTTCCAGCGCCAGCTCAAAAACCGCCTGAGCGTAGCGCCGCCCGTAAACTTGCTTCGGCATATTTACTTTCCGTGTTGAGGGCTATTTACTTCTTTTTCAGGGCCGGACTTTCTTCCAGTACCTTCTCGATGAGCTTGCGGTGTTTTTCCTTGTCCAGCGAGCTTTCGATGACCTTGCCCGCCGCCAGCACCGTCAGGTCGGCGAACTCGCGGCGCACCTCGGTGATGGCGTCGTCGCGCTCCTGCTGTATCTCGCCGCGGGCGCGGTTTATCAGGGCTTCGGCCTCCTGCCTGGCATCCGCCTGCGCCTTCTGCTTGACCTCTTCTCCGGCCTTGACCGCCCGGGTGATGCGCTCCTGCCCTTCTCGGCTGGCCGCCTCCAGCTGTTTCTTGACCTCTTCCTCGGCGCGGGACGACTGCTCCTTGACGGCCTCGGCCTGCTCCATGCTCTCCTTGACGCGCTTGGAGCGCTCGTCAAGCATGCGCATAATCGGCTTATAGGCAACGAAGCGTAGAATCACCAGCAGGATGATGAAGGTCACCACCTGCGTCAATAGTATTGGTAAACTAATGCCGAGTCCTTCCACAATAACCTCCGAATCTCCATCTCGGGCCTCCGAAACTAGATAAATACTTCAATCGGCCTCGGAGCCTCCTCATGACCTGGCGGGGTTAAGCCATCAGGAATATCCAGGTGACGACGGCCATGCCGACAATCACCCCGATGACCATAACCGCCGCGGCCATAATCGCCATGAAAGCTGGGATACCACTCTCTTCCATATCGCCTCTCCTCTACCTTTAATACCGGATACCGGTTAGGCCACCAGGGCAAGGATAATGGCCACAATCAGGGCGTAGATACCGATAGCCTCAGCCAGGGCGATGGCCAGAATCATGTTGGTCTGGATAGGCCCTCTGGCTTCGGGATTACGCGCCAGGCCCTGCATAGCCCCGTAACCCAGGATACCGATTCCGATTCCGGGTCCCAGGGCACCCAGTCCTATCGCTAACCCCGCCGCTAACATCTTGATTGCTTCAGCGTCCATGATGCATCCTCCTGATTATTTATTTATCTTAATATATTAGTGCGACTCTATATTAGTGCGACTCCGCTCCGTGAGCGGGAGTTACCGCCATGGTAACGAACACGAGTGTCAGCAGACTGAAAATAAGCGCCTGGACCAGTCCTATCAGCAACTCCAGGAAATAAAACGGCAAGGGCATCACGAAGGGAATAAGAAAGGCGGCAATCAGCAACAGGATTTCTCCGGCGGTCATATTGCCGAAGAGACGAAAGGTAAAGCTGACATTGCGGATGAGCAGGCTGAGAAACTCCAGCCCCCCCACGAAAATATTGATAGCTCCCTCGAATATCCCCATCAGGTCGAATTTACCCTTGAATATCCGGCCGATGCTCCGGAAAAGGGGACCCACGTTGATATACTGCCTTACGAAGCCCATGCGGGCATTCTTCAGCCCGTAAAATATCACGAACACAAAGGAAACCAGCGCGATGGCCAGGGGCACGTTTACATCCGTGTTGGCGCCCCGTATCAGCTCATGATTCCCGAGCGTTATTGAGCCGAAGCCGGGTATCAGGCTCAGCCAGGCGTTGAAGAGGACGAAGAGAAAGATGGTACAGACCACCGGGAAAAACCTCCGCCCGTTTTCATCGCCAGCGATGCTCCTGCAAAGGTCGTACAGCCACCCCAGAATAGACTCGAAGACTACCTGCAAACGGCCGGGGATGAGCTTCATCCGGCGGGTAATCACCCAGCTCAGGACCACGAGAACGACCACGGTGAGCCAGGAAGCCAGCGTGGTGTTGGTAATAGGAAGACCCAGGACGTGGAACAGTACCGGTGCCGGCAAATGCGGCTCCGGTGCATTGACCGCGAGCCACTCCGGCAGGGTAACTCCGGGGAACATTTCACGCCCGATGGCCCCGGACAGGAATCCGATGACGATGATGGCCAGGGTGACAACGCCGACAATAATTAAAACGGGAAAAGAACAGCCGAGACAGCCACGCTTCTTGGGCTGCGTCACTAGCCGTTCTCCTTATTCTGCCTGGTATCAATGAGGGGTCGAATCATACGATACACGCCGTAAAAAGCCACCGCCAGCCCCAGAAGTAACCCCGCTATCATTAAAAAGGGCTTGGTGTTCAGCTTGCCGTCCAGCCAGAGACCGCCGTAAATGCCCAGCAGGAGGCAGGCAGCGATGTAAAACCCGACCCCGGTCAGCCTCAGTGCCGCTACCCACCTGTTCATACGGCCTCGTCATCTCTGACCCAGAGCATGATACCAGAAACGCAGACCCCAGGTCAAGCCAGTTTGTATCCTAAGATATAGGACGGCGGTACGAGGATTACCGCCGGTCAGGCGCGCTGGCCCGTAAAGGGGGAGGTGCCGAAGTTACCGGCCTTGACCTCGCCGGAGATGCTGTCGCCGGCTACCTGGCCGGTGACATCCAGCTGCATCTTGCCGAAGGGGCTGTCCATCTCCTGGCCCCAGGCGAACTTGTCGCCCTCGGCCTGGCCGCCACTGAACTCGTGCTTGCCGAAGCTGTCCTCCATGGTACCGCTGAGGTCACCGCCGGCCGTCTTGAGGGTGAGCTTGGCGGTCTGCTTGCCCATCGGCGTGTCAATTTCTATCTGGTAAGTCCCGTCAATGGCCATTTCTGTCCCTCCTGATGCGTCGTGAGCGTTGTTATCCCGTAGGCCGCCCGGGGGCGTCTACGGGCGGCGGAAAAGCCGGGGGAAGTCCCCGTCGAAGTCCTTGAGGAAGCGGTGCATCTCCAGCAGGTCTGCCTCGCCGATGGCACCCAGTTCCTTGAATCTCGCCAGTTCCTGGGGGGTGAGGTCGGTGACAATCTCGGGGGTGGCGTCCTCGCGGATGATGGCCGCCACCAGACAGCTCACCCGGCAGGAAGGACAGGCCACCCTGAGGAACCACAGCTCGTCGCGGTGCTCGATGACGTGGATGTGCCCTTCGTCGTAGTTCTGCCCGCAGGAGGCGCACTTAATCGAGGCAATCAGTCGCTTAATCAGGCTCTCGTCCATTTATGACTTGCGCTTATCGAAATCGTCCAGGTCGAGGGTGTTGATGAAATCGTAGAAGGCGGACATCTTTTTCTTCACGTCCTCCTCGCTGACCTTGCCGCGTTTGCCTTCGCCCGCTTCGCCTTCCTCGAAGATGGGCTTGCCCGTCTCGCCGTCGAGGAGGATGCCGGCCTTGTCCAGCACCGATTCCTCGGCGAAGATGGGCACCGCCGTGCGCACCGCCAGGGCCAGGGCGTCGGAAGGGCGCGAGTCCACCTCCAACTGCTTGCCGTCTAGCTCCAGGATAATCTTGGCGTAGAAAGTGTCGTTCTTGAGGTCGTTGACGATGATGGAATTGACGCTGGCCCCCAGCGTATCGACGATGGAGTTGAGGAGGTCGTGAGTCAGGGGACGGGGCACGGCCACGCCCTGGAGCTTGACAGCGATGGCATCCGCCTCCGCCGGGCCAATCCAGATGGGGAGGTAGCGGTCGCTCATTTTTTCCTTCAAAATCACCACCCGCTGGTAGTTCATCAGGCTGACGCGGATGCTGTCGATGGTCATTTCAATCATGGCGGGTACACCTCACCCTTTGCTCAACCAATGCAATCTTAATTCTAAACCCAATAATCAGGCGTGTCAAATGAATTTTGGAACTCACCGGAGGGCCGCAGTTGACAAGCAATACGAGGAAATATGCTATAATTGAAAGTCGCCAGGTCCTGGCAAATCCCAACCAAAACGGAGGAAGGCATGAAGAAGGGTCAGAAAGCGGTGGTGTGGTTCAAAGAGATAACCAAGCAGGACATCGCTACGGCGGGGGGCAAGGGGGCCAACCTGGGAGAAATGACCAACGCCGGCATCCCCGTACCCCCGGGATTTATTGTTACCGCCGCGGCTTACTTTGATTTCGTCGCGAAGGCCGATCTCCAGGATAAAATCAAGGACTTGCTTGCCCCCGTTGACGTGCACGATAGCCGCCAGCTCCAGGACGCCGCGGCCAAAGTGCAGCAACTGATACGAAGCGCCACCATGCCCCCGGAAACCGCCCGGGAAATCGAAAAGGCCTATGTCCAGATGGGTAAGGGACTGGTCGCGGTGCGCTCCTCGGCCACCGCCGAAGCCCTGCCCGAGGCCTCCTTCGCTGGCCAGCAGGCCACCTTCCTCAACGTGGAGGGAGACAAGGCGGTGGTGCGGGCCGTGCAGGACTGCTGGGCCTCGCTGTTTGAGGCGCGGGCCATCTTCTACCGCCAGGAGCAGGGCTTCGACCATTTCAAGGTCGGCATCGCCGTGCCGGTACAACGTATGGTGCAGTCCGAGGCCGCCGGCGTCATGTTCACCGTGGAGCCCAATACCTCCGACCGCAGCAAGATTACCATTGAGGCCGTGCTGGGCCTGGGCGAGATGATTGTCTCCGGCGACGTTACCCCCGACCATTACCTCATCGATAAAAACCCCCTGAAGATTATTGAGAAGGAAATCAAGAAGCAGGAGTGGAAGCTCGTCAAGGGCGATGGCCAGGGCGAAAACCCCAATGTCAAGATAAATCTGACGCCCGCCGAGCAGGCCACCCCGAAGATTACCGACGAGGATATCATCACTCTGGCTAAAATCGGCCAGCAGCTGGAAAACCATTACGGCAGCGCCCAGGACGTGGAGTGGGCTAAGGAAAAGGGCAAGCTCTACATCGTGCAGACCCGCCCGGTGACCACCATCAAGGAAGTGGGGGCCGTTGAGGCGCACGAAATCGACGCCCCGGTGCTCATCTCCGGCGCCGCCGCCTCGCCCGGCGTGGCCTACGGGCCGGTGAAAATCGTCCCCGACCCATCTCAGATAGATAAGGTCCTTAAGGGCGATATCCTGGTGGCCGAGATGACCACCCCCGACTTTGTCCCCGCCATGAAGCGGGCCGCCGCCATCGTCACCGACCGGGGCGGCCGCACCGCCCACGCCGCTATCGTTTCCCGCGAGCTGGGCATCCCCTGCATCGTCGGCAGCGAGAAGGCCACGACCACCCTCAAGGACGGGCAGGTCATCACCGTGGACGGCTCTAGCGGCAATGTCTACGCCGGCAAGATAGAAATCAAGACCGACATCAAGATACGCGCCCGCGGCGAGGTGGTCACCAAGACCAAGCTGCTGGCCAACCTGGCCCAGCCGGACATCGTCGATAGAGTGGCCACCCGCGACGTTGACGGCATCGGGCTGCTGCGTGCCGAGTTCATGGTGGCCGAAATCGGCGAGCACCCGTCCTACATGATTGAGCAGGGGCGCGGCACCGAGTTCACCGAAAAACTGGCCACCCAGCTCACCAAGTTCGCCAAGGCCTTCCACCCGCGCCAGGTGGTCTACCGCACCAACGACTTCAAGTCCAACGAGTACAAGTCGCTCAAGGGCGGCGAGAAGTACGAGGAAGACGAAGAGAACCCCATGATTGGCTACCGCGGCGCCTCCCGCTACATCACCGACATCGAGACCTTCAAGCTGGAGCTGGCCGCCATCAAGAAGGTGCGCCAGCAGTACGATAACCTCTGGGTGATGATACCCTTCGTGCGCACCGTAGCGGAAATGGCCAGCACCATGAAAATCATGGCCGAAGAGGGGCTCAGGCGCTCCGACAAGTTCAAAATCTGGATGATGTGCGAGGTGCCCTCCAACGTCATCCTGCTGGAGGAGTTCCTGGCCCTGGGCATCGACGGCATCTCCATCGGCTCTAACGACCTCACCCAGCTGATACTGGGCATCGACCGCGATTCCTCCAGGCTGGCCGAGACCTTCGACGAACGCAACGAGGCCGTGATGCGCTCCATCGAAAAGGTCGTCAAGACCTGCAAGGAGAAGGGCGCCACCTGCTCCATCTGCGGGCAGGCCCCCTCGGTCTACCCGGAAATCACGGAGAAGCTGGTGGAGTGGGGCATCACCTCGGTCTCGGTCAGCCCGGACATGATTGACGTGACGCGTGATATCATTGCCGCCGCCGAGAAGAAGCTGGGAGTCAAATAACCGCGATAAAATAAAGGCGGGCAAAATGGGCGAACTGAAGTGGGTACCCACGCCCTGGAGCTACTCACAGGCAGTTGAGGCGGGTGATTATGTCTTCCTGGCGATGCACCGCGGCTTCGGCGAGGACTTCGTCACCCAGTTCCACGACGCGCTGGCCAACCTTAAGAAGACGCTAGCCGAGTTTGGCCTGACACTAGCCGACCTGGTGAAGATTAACGTCTGGCTCAAGAACATTCAGGACATCCGGGTCTACGAAAAGCTCTTCTTCGACTACTTCGAGGCGGGCAAGTACCCGGCCAGGATGGGCGCCTCCACCGAGTTCGTTGACGACGATTGCCTGGTAATGATTGAGGGCATCGCCTACCGGGGGAAATAGCCCGGCTGGCGCAGCGTCGGCGCAATCGGAGGCAAACCATGCACACGCTGGCACAGCTGCTCAAACTTACCCGGAAAGAGTTCGAGAGGAACCTGGTAGGATTGACCGATGAGGACGCCCGCAAGCACGTCGCGCCGATGAACTGCATCAGCTGGATAATCGCCCACGTGGCCTGTCAGCACCGGGCGTTCTTCGTGGACTGGCCGGCGGGTAGGCAGACCGACTCCCGATATTTACCTTATGGGTACGGTGCTCCGCCCTCACAACCGTCCCTGGAAGAGGCCATGACCCTGTGGCAGGATGCCTGTAAAGGTGCCGATGCGTGGCTTGAGGCCGCTACCGGCGAGAGCCTGCAGGGAATATGCCCCAACTCTCTGGCGCAGGGAGAAAGCTGGGGCACTCTCTTGGTGCGCAGTATCTTTCACACCTGGTGCCACCTGGGGGAAATCAGCTCCATCCGTCAGATACTCGGCCACCGGCCGCCCCAGTTCGTTAACATGTACGACTGGGCTTACGACGGCACGTAAGGTAGGGGCATACTTGAGGATTAATACCGGAAGTTCTAAACTGGGCATGAGGTGATTGAGGACTTAGGCATCCGCCAGCTGACCGAGGCGCGCGAGGAAGCGCTCTCGCCCCATGCCGTCAAAAGCAGCCAGTCGCGGGGGCGGGAGCGGCCCGAAGAGCCCGACCCCGTCCGCACCTGCTTTCAGCGCGACCGCGACCGCATCATCCACTCCATGTCCTTCCGCCGCCTCAAGCACAAGACGCAGGTCTTCATCGCGCCGCTGGGCGACCACTACGTCACCCGCCTCACCCACACGCTGGAGGTAGCCCAGATTGCCCGCACCATCGCCCGCGCCTTAAACCTCAACGAGGACCTCACCGAGGCCATCGCCCTGGGGCACGACCTGGGGCACACGCCTTTCGGGCACTGGGGGGAGGACGTCCTCGACGAGCTTTACCCGGGCGGCTTCCGCCACAACGAGCAGAGCCTGCGCGTCGTCGAGCTGCTGGAGAAGGACGGGTGGGGCCTCAACCTCACCTGGGAGGTGCGCGACGGCATCGTCAACCACTCCAAGTCCGCCGCGCCCATCCTCGGCAGCGACTGGGGCGAGGTGGCCACCATCGAGGGGGAGGTCGTCAAGATGGCCGACATGGTCGCCTACATCAACCACGATATCGGCGACGCTATCCGGGCGGGCATCATCACCGAGCATTCCCTCCCCATCGAGGCCGTCGAGGTGCTGGGCCTCAGCCACGCGCAGCGCATCAATACCATGGTCAGCGACATCATCGAGCAGTCCTGGGACGTGCGTGTTTGTGATATAATAAGAACGAGACCCGCCGTAAGCATGAGCCCCCCGGTGCTGGCCGCCGCCAACAGCGTGCGCGACTTTTTATTTGCCAAGGTCTATACCCCCAGCACGGGACGGGCCGAGGCGGAACAAGCCCAAAAGGCGGTACGCTCTCTCTACGCCTATTTTATCGAGCATGAGGATAAACTTCCGCCGGAATACCGCCTTCACGGCGAGACCACGGCGCGCCGCGTCGTCGACTACATCGCCGGCATGACCGACCACTACGCTATAAGATTGGCGGAGGAGTTAAAGAAAAACTCTTAAGATTCTTTCTTAAAAGGCATTGACAAAATTACCTTTAAGTGTTACACTTTGAGGTATGAAAGATAGTAAAGTATACGAACATAAATGTTTGAGATGTGGACACAGGTGGGCAAGCCGAAGAGCAAGACCGATACGTTGTGCGAGCTGTAAATCACCTTATTGGCACATTCCAAAGGGGCAAGTTGAACAACATATATGTCATTTTTGTGGTTCTAAGGATATATTAGTACCCTTAGTTGGAATAGCATTCGGTATGGCAGGGGATGATTATTCGTTTTGTAGAAAATGTCTGCATGATATGACAGCCGAAAAGTTTTGGGAAAGAATGTTCAAAGAAGAAGGCTATACTTGGCCCCCGAGCGTAAAAGAGTGATATTCGCTACAAGGTATATAAGAGGTGGTTAAGAGTGGCCTAGGTGGGGTGGAAGTCTGCGGGCTAAGCCGCCGATGTGCCGAGGGCGGCTAGGGTGGGAATAGATAACACCGACGGGGTGGGGTGAGGTAGATAGAATTACCTCGGACTGAGTAAAATCAATGATCACTATTATCGATTATAACGCCGGCAATATCCGCAGCGTCCTGCGCGCCTGCGCCGAGATAGGCGCCGACGCCCGCATTACCCGCGACCCCAAAGACGTGGCCGGGGCGGAAAAGGTAATCTTCCCGGGGGTAGGGGCGGCCCCCAGCGCCATGGCCTATCTTAAGCAGGCCGGGCTAGACGCCGCCATCAAGGACGTTTTTCAGGCAGGCGTGCCCGTGCTGGGTATCTGCCTGGGGGCGCAGGTCGTCCTGGAAGGCTCCGAGGAGGGCAAGACGCCGTGCCTGGGGCTGGTGCCGGGCGAGACGGTAAGATTCAGAATCCAGGACAAGCGCCTCAAGATACCCCACATGGGCTGGAACGAAGTCAAAGTAGTTCAACCGCACCCGCTCCTCGAAGGCATCAAGCCGGGCGACGAGTTCTACTTTGTCCACTCCTACTATCCCCAGCCCACCGATAAGGTAAATATCTACGCCGTCGCCGAATACGGGGGGGACTTCTGCTGCGCGCTGGGCTATAAAAACCTCTTCGCCACCCAGTTCCACCCCGAGAAGAGCGGGCGGCTGGGTCTGGAGATGCTGACGCGCTTCGCCCGGTGGGATGGGAGAATATAACATGCTCAGTAAAAGATTGGTCGTCTGCCTGGACGTGCGCGGGGGCAAGCTCGCCAAAAGCGTCAAATTCGTCGATACTAAGGACATCGGCGACCCCATCGCCAAGGCCCGCCAGTACTACGAGGACGGCGTGGACGAGCTCGTCTTCTACGACATCACCGCCTCGCGGGAGAACCGCGACATCATGATTGAGTTCGTCGAGGCGGCGGCCGCGCAGATATTCATCCCCTTCTCGGTGGGGGGCGGCATCCGCTCCGTGGCGGACGCCACCAAGCTCCGCAACGCCGGCGCCGAGAAGGTCAACGTCAACACGGCGGCGGTCAAGCGTAAGGAGCTTATCGCTGAAATCGCCGACGCTATCGGTGGCCAGAGCACCATCCTCTCCATGGACGTCCGGCGCGTGGCGCCGATGCGAGATATCCCCTCCGGCTATGAGATTGTCGTCAACGGCGGCGTCACCCCCACCGGCATCGACGCCCTGTGGTGGGCCAGAGAAGGAGAAAAATTGGGGGCGGGCGAGCTGGTCATCAACTCCATCGACGCCGACGGTACCAAGGAGGGCTACGAGCTCAAGCTCACCCGGATGCTGGCCGACGCCGTGGGCATCCCCGTTATCGCCTCAGGCGGGGCGGGCAAGCCGGAGCACCTCTACGACGTGCTCACCGAGGGCCGCGCCGACGCCGCCCTGGTGGCCTCCATCGTCCACTACGGGGAGTACACCTGCCGCCAGCTCAAGGAGTACCTCTCCGGTCGCGGCGTCAAGATGAGGATGAATTATTAGCTTAAAGCTGAAAGGTCAAAAGTCAAAAGTTTTGACTTTCAACGGCTATCCCTCTCCCTTCAAAAGTTGTATAATGGGTAATTGTTTCAAAAAAGAACATGAGCGTCATTGACGAAGTTAAGCAGAAGCTAGACATCGCCGAGGTCATCGGCCAGTACACCACCCTCAAGAAGGCCGGCCGTAACCTCACGGCCCTGTGCCCGTTCCACAGCGAAAAGCACCCCTCGTTTTTCGTCTACCCGGAGCAGCAGAGCTGGCACTGTTTCGGCGCCTGCAACACCGGCGGCGATGTCTTCGCCTTCCTGATGAAGAAGGAGAACCTGGACTTCGGCGAGGCCCTCCGCCAGCTGGCCGACCGGGCCGGGGTGACCCTGCCGGAGCGCGCCGAGCGGGGCATGAAGCGGGAGGAAAAAGAGGAATATTACCAGATTAACGAGGCCGCCGCCCTCTATTACGCCAATCTCTTGCAGAACTCCCCGGCGGCGGCCAAAGCGCGTCAATACGTAGAAAAAAGGGGGTTTACCCCCGAGACCGTGGCCGATTTCCAGCTGGGCTTCAGCCTGGACAGCTGGGAGGCCCTCAAGAAATACCTGGCCGAAAAGGGATTTAAGGAAGAATTGATGATCACCTCCGGTCTGCTCTATCAGGCCGAGGACGGCCAGAGCCACGACCGCTTCCGCGGCAAGCTGATGTTTCCCATCCGCGACAGCCGCGGCCGGGTCACCGGCTTCGGCTCGCGCGTGCTGGACGACTCCCTGCCCAAGTACGTCAACTCGCCGCAGACGCCCACCTTCGATAAGAGCGGCACCCTCTATGCCCTCGACCGCGCCGCCCCGGCCATCCGCAAGCTGGATACGGCCATCGTCATGGAGGGCTACATGGACGTCATCACCGCCCACCAGCACGGCATCAGCAACGCCGTCGCCTGCATGGGCACGGCCATCACCGAGACGCAGGTGAATATTATCAAGAAGCTCACCAAAAACTTGGTGCTGGCCCTAGACGCCGACGCCGCCGGTGAGGAGGCCATGCTGCGCACCGTCGGCTACGAGAATATCTTAGGTAAGGAAATCCGCGTCGTCGTCATGCCGGAAGGTCAAGACCCCGACGATGTTATCAAGGCGGGCGGAGGCGCCTGGGAAGGGCTCCTGGGGCAGGCCACGCCGTTGCTGGATTTCCTCTTCGTTAGGACGCCGGCCGCCCTTGACCTGAGCACGGCGCGCGTTAAGTCCGCGGCCGCCGACCGTCTCCTGCCCGTCTTAGCGGCCATGGCCGCCCCCATCCGCCAGGCGCACTACTTGCAGAAGCTGGCCGCCCTGGTGAAGGTGGATATGGACACCATCCGGGCGTCGTTGAGCCGGCTCAAGCCCGTCGGGCGGCGCGCTACCTCGCCCCGGCCGGCTGCCGGGGTGCTCAAGCCGCTCGCCTCCGGCGCCCGTGAGACGTACGTCCTGGCCCTGATGCTGCACCATCCTGAATTGAAAGAACTTACCGAGGGGCTTTTGCCGGAGTATTTCGAGGGCAGCGAGAACCGCGAGATATTTACCGCCTGGCTGGCGGCAGACGATGTAGATTCTTTAAGAACGGCGCTCGACCCGGCCCTTAACGAGCATCTCGACGCCATCGTCGCCAAGACCCTGCCGGTAACCGGCAACGGCGCCGAGTCCCGCTACGTCGATAGTGCCGCCGAGCTGCGGCGGCGCTACCTGCGGGGGCTGGCCGCCCGTCGGGCCGAAGCCACCGGCGAAGAAACCGACCCGGCCCGGCTGGAAGAGGACGTTGATATCAGCCGCCAGCTGCGGGAGCTGGACGCCCGCCGGGGCCGCAAGCGCAACGGTATAAGGAGATGAGTCATGGGTAAAGATAAGGACATTAAAGGCGAATTAGACGACGATAGCGACGACGAAACGTCTCCTTCTCGCGAGCCGGACGACGACGAGGAAAAAGAGGGGGCCGCGATGAAGGCCTCGCCAAAGTCCGGCGAGGACACGGACGAAGAAGAGGAAGAGTCCGACAGCGACGGGAAATGGTCGCCGGTCAAGCCCTTCGACTTTGACAAGGATAATTCCTCGCTGGATATGGACGTTGACATGTCCCAGGAAGACATCGCCGAGCAGGACATCACCGACGACCCGGTGCGCATCTACCTGCACGAAATCGGGCGGGTGCACCTGCTTACCGCCGACGACGAGAAGGTTCTGGCCCGCACGATGGAGGAAGGGCAGTATATCGGCGAAATCCGCCAGGAGTACGCCCAGCAGTACGGCCGTCCGCCCGCCGCTACCGATATCATCCTCGGCATTATCCGCAAGCTGGGGGAAGCGGCCTACCTGATTCGTCTCCTCCGCGAGCAGCTCGGCCTGTCGTCGGCCAAGGGTTTCGTGGAGAGTATCTACAACGATAAGCTGCAGGAGAGCATCGACAATGCCATCGACCCGCAGATAATCCAGGATATCTCCGAGCGGCTGGAGAAGACCGTCGCCGAGACCGAGGAAGTCCTCGTTGACCTCTCGCTGGGCAGCCGCCTGCTGCTGCCGGAAGTCCGCGCCGCCGTTCATAAAAAGGTAAAGCTGACCGACTACGAGCGCCTGGCCAACGACCGGGCCTTCCTCGACATTCTCCAGAAAAACGAGAGAATGCTCGCGGAGCACTTCGCCCGTATCGTCGCCGAGGGCAAGAAGGCGGAGCGGCATCTCATCGAGGCCAACCTGCGCCTGGTGGTCAGCGTCGCCAAAAAGCACATCGGCCGCGGCATGTCCCTCCTCGACCTCATCCAGGAGGGCAACATCGGGCTGATGCGCGCCGTGGAGAAGTTCGACTACCGCAAGGGCTACAAGTTCAGTACCTACGCCACCTGGTGGATACGCCAGGCCCTCACCCGCGCCATCGCCGACCAGGCCCGCACCATCCGCATCCCGGTGCACATGGTGGAGACCATCAACCGCCTCTTAAGAATCTCCCGCCGCCTGGCCCAGGAGTACGGTCGCGAGCCCACCTCCCGCGAAATCGCCAAGGAGATGGAGGTCTCCTCGGACAAAGTCCGCGAAATCGTCAAGGTATCGCAGCTGCCCATCTCGCTGGAATCGCCCATCGGCGAAGAGGAGGACAGCCCCCTGGGCAACTCCATCGAAGACCGCAACGCCCTCCCGCCGGTGGACATCGCCTCCAAGCAGCTCTTGAAAGAGCAAATCGAGGACGTGCTGGGGACACTCACCCCCCGCGAGCAACGCGTCCTGCAGCTACGCTTCGGCCTGGAAGACGGGCGCAGCCGCACCCTGGAAGAAGTGGGCGTGGAGTTCAACGTCACCCGCGAGCGCATCCGCCAGATTGAGGCCAAGGCCCTGAGGAAGCTGCGTCACCCGAGCCGCAGCCGCAAGCTCAAGGACTATCTGGAGTAGGGGATAAACTCCGGGCTAAGCCGCGGATGTGCCAGGGTGGCCCGCCTCCCGAAGTCTCGTACGGAGGGCAGGCCCGGGTGGGAATAGATAACTCCGAGGGGTGGTGAGGGGCTGGATTTCCACTTCCGCGGGAATGACATCCTGTATAAGCCCCCAAGCTATTTAGAGCCGGGCTTTTTCTTGCCTATCCGGGTATAGCACTCCTCCGGAATATCCGCCTTATCCTTGTAGAAGGCAAACTGGCAGTGCTCCCGCCCGATGGGGTCGGAGATGATGTGCACCGGCCCGAAATCCCCGCTCCGCTCAATATCCAGCGCCTCCATGACGGGACAGTGCACGCAGTAAATAGGGAAGTCCTTCTGGCCGAAGGTGATGCGGTGGGTTTCCTTGACCCTGGCCAGGCCGATATCCGGCTCGTAGCCGCCCATCCGAATTATCCTCTCCCCGGAGCCGCACGGCTCCATGGCGATGGTGACCTTCTCGTCGTCTTCGACGATGCTAATCGGCTGCAGGTGACCCCGCAGTCCGCCCAGCATTTCTTCGATGCGGGTGCGGAAGTCTGTCTCGCCGGACGGCTTAAATACGAACTTAGCCTCGATGGTGTGGGCCTCCCGCTCCGCCTTTTCCAGAACCTCGATGCCGTAGTTGCGGTAGATGAAGCTCAGCAGGGCGGAAACCCAGGTGAAATAGCCGTCGTGAAGATAGTTGAACTCGCGGTACATGCGCTGCGCCAGTTCCTTGGCCTTTTCTTTGTCCCCGGCATCAATGGCTTCCAGTACCAGGTCTAACGTCCGCGCTC
The DNA here is from genome assembly GCA_034420195.1 of Dehalococcoidales bacterium. Lineage (GTDB taxonomy): Bacteria > Chloroflexota > Dehalococcoidia > Dehalococcoidales > RBG-16-60-22 > DAOUEH01. The sequence continues at coordinate 9,225 of DAOULO010000035.1, read as the reverse complement.
CCATTTCCTTGAGTTCCGCGTCGGTGAATATCCTCTGGCTGCTCATAAGCGTTGATCTCCTTAGCGCCATAGCTCAAAAGTTAAAGGGCAAAGCCCAAACCCTACCCATTCCGCAGGCTGCGTACAATCTCTCCCAGGCGTGGCCTTTTCCCGTACATCAGCAGGTAGATGCGGAAGACCCTGACCGAGAGATACATCGCCGCGACGACGGCGAGCGCCAGCACGACGAGACTGGTCGCAAGCTCCCAGATGGGAATATCAGTTACCCCCAGCCGCAGCATGGTGGCCACCGGGGCGGAGACCGGGAAAATAGAAAGGACCGTCCAGAGTGGGGTCTTGGGGAAGATTAACAGGAAAGACGAAAACCAGAGGGGCACGAAGGTGAACATGGTGTAAATCAGCGAAAGCTGCTGTCCCTCGCGGGCGTTGGGGCTGATGGCACCGATGCCCGCCGAGAGCGCCGCGAAGAGGAGGTAGCCCAGGATAAAATAGATGATTCCCAGCAGGAGGAAGTTGCCCGGTATCTGGACGGTGCTGAGAAAGCCGCCGAAGGTGGAGGAGGCCAGGTTGAGGAGGAGCGGCAGCGAGATTAGCCAGACGGCCACCTGCACCAACCCGGCGATACCCAGGCCCATCACCTTGCCGGTGAGCAACTGCCGCGGCGATACCGAGGACAGCAGCACCTCAATGAGGCGGCTCTCTTTCTCCTCCCCCATGCTCTGCACCAGGTAGCTGGAGGCGGACATCAGTGAAAAGGCCAGCAACAGGCTGAAAATGCCGGGGACGATGATATTGCCGTAGCCGCCCTGCTCGGTGGCCGGGACGCCGGTCTCGGTGAGGCGGGTCACCGCCAGGTTCAGCGGCGCCTCAACGAGGTAAATCGTTGCGTCGGGCACTTTGCCGGCGAGGATATTGCTGGTGAGGAACCGCTTGATGGCGGCCACGGTGGCCGGGGGCGTCTCCAGCTGCTTTTCCAGGGTGTAGCGGTCGATTGTCCCCGTCTCGAAGTAGGACGGCGCGACGACAAAATACTCGGCGATTTCGCCCTGGAGCAGGGCGGCCGTGGCCTCGTCTTGCGTGGCGTAGGGTGCCATTTGTATCTGCCCCTGGGTGGTGTAGGCATCGTACCCGCCGATTTCATCCACGTAGCCGATGGTGGTTATTTCCGCCGCCGGAGCGACGGTTCCCGAAACGAGATGCATGACCAGTATCGCCAGGAGGGCTAGGATAGGCACGATAAGGGTCATGATGATGAACCCTCTGCGCCGCAGCGTGTTGAGGAGCTCGTGCCGCAATATCAAGAGCGTCTTATTCATGCCGGCTCTCCCCCACCACCTTCAGGAAGATTTCGTTCAGCGGCGGCGTGGCCACCTCGAAGCGGTTGATGGTCAGGCCGGTGCCCATCAGGTGCTCCAGTACCTGCCGGGGGGTCGTTTTACTATCCAGCACCAGCTCCACGTAGCCCTTGCGGGCGCGCTGCGCCACCACACCCGGCACCTTGCCCAGCTTGCCCTCGCACCCCACCAGGACCGAGTGGCTGCGGTACTTGGCCTTGATTTCGTCCAGGCGGCCGTAAAGGACCTGGCGGCCGTGGTTAATCATCAGCACACGGTCGCAGAGCTCCTCCACCTCGTTCATCTGGTGGGTGCTCAGTATCAGCGTCGTGCCCCGCTCCCGCAGCTCGGCGAACATCTCCTTGAGCAGCTCGGCGTTGACCGGGTCGAGGCCGGCCAGGGGCTCGTCGAGGATGACCAGCTCCGGGCCGTGGATAATGGTGACGATGAACTGGATAATCTGGCTCATCCCCCGGCTGAGTTCCTCGACCTTCTTGCCTTTGTGGGGCATCATGCCGGTCTGCTTGAGGAGTGCGTCGGCCCTGGCCTCGGCCGCTTGACGGCTCATGCCCTTGAGTGAGGCCAGGTAGATGATGACGTCCATGATGGGCAGCTTGCGGTAAAGGCCTCTTTCCTCGGGCAGGTAGCCGAGCCGGTCTTTGCTGCCTTCGCGCAGCCGCTCGCCGAGGACGCTTATCTCGCCCGAGTCCGGCTTGATGATGTCCATCATCATACGGATGGTGGTCGTCTTGCCGGCCCCGTTGGGCCCGATGATGCCGAATATCTCGCCCCGGTTGACGGCGAAACTTAGGTCGTTGACGACGACTTTATCGTCGTAGGACTTGACGACGTGACAGACCTCAACGGCGGGCGTGTTGCTGGTAGTTCGCTCGGCCATTATTTAAAAAGCCCCATCAAATTCCGGGGGAGCTTGCCGAGGGCCCCCATTTTCATGAACTTCTGCATCTGCTGAAACTGGTTTAAGAGCTGGTTGACATCGTGAGTTTTGGTGCCACTGCCGGCGGCAATACGCCGGCGGCGGCTCCCCCCGATAATCTGTGGGTTCTGCCGCTCCTTGAGCGTCATCGAGGCGATGATGGCCTCCACTTTCTTGAGCTGTTCCTCCTGGGCGCCGTCGGGGAGCTGGCTGGCCAGCTTGCCCATGCCGGGCAGCATGTCGGTCAGCTGGGCGATGGGCCCCATCTTGCGGATGGCCTTGAGCTGCTCGCGGAAGTCCTCCAGGTTGAAGCTGGCCGTCTTGACCTTTTTCTGGAGTTCCAGGGCCTTCTTCTCGTCGAGGGTCTTCTCGGCCTTCTCGATGAAGGTGAGCACGTCGCCCATCCCCAGGATGCGCGAGGCCAGCCGGTCGGGGTGAAAAGGCTCGAAGGCGTCGGCCTTTTCGCCGGTGCCGATGAACTTGATGGGCACGCCGCTGACCCAGCGGATGGATAAAGCGGCCCCGCCCCGGGCGTCGCCGTCCATTTTGGTGAGCACCAGCCCCGTCAGGCTGACGCGGGCGTGGAAGTCCTCGGCGACGCGCACGGCGTCCTGGCCGGTCATGGCGTCCACCACCAGCAGGACTTCGTCGGGCTTGGCTGCCTTCTTGACCTGGGCCAGCTCGGCCATCATTGCTTCGTCGATGTGGAGGCGCCCGGCCGTATCCACGATGACGTAAGTGGCGGCCTGCTTTTTGGCCTGGGCCAGGCCGTGGGCGGTAATGTCCTGGCTCTTGGTTTTAGGGTCTTCGCTGTAAACGGGTATGTCCAGCTGCTTGCCCAGCGTCACCAGCTGCTCGATGGCGGCGGGGCGGCGGTTATCGGCGGCTACCAGCAGTGGTTTCTGGCCGCTACTTTTCAGGAGCAGCGCCAGCTTGGCGGCGGTGGTCGTCTTGCCGGAGCCCTGCAGGCCCACCATCATGACGACGGCGGGCGGCTGGGAGGCGGGGGCCAGCTTGCCTTGGCTTTCCTCGCCGAGGGTCTTGATGAGCTCCTCGTTGACGATTTTGACGATTTGCTGGGCGGGGGTGAGGCTCTCCAGCACCTCCTTACCCAGGGAGCGCCCCTTGACGCGGCCGGTGAAGTCCTTGACGACCTTGAAGTTGACGTCCGCCTCCAGGAGGGCCAGCCGCACCTGGCGCAGGGCCTCGTCAATGTCTTTTTCGGTGAGCTTGCCGCGGTTGCCCAGCAGACGGAAGACCGAGCTGAGCTTTTCGCTGAGGACTTCGAACATGCTAGCTATATTCTAGGGGGAAAAGGGGGAGATGGTCAAGGTGCCAAGACATAAATACGTTAGAATGAAACTTCAGTGTTTTATTACTTGGACGGATACATCTTTAGTTACCCGTTTGGTAGCCCAAACACCAACTGATGGTCTAATATTCACCGTAAGTGTAACTATATTTGTATTGCTTAATTCAACACCATTCTTTAGAAATTCTATCATTGTTGGTTGGGTTTGACCGGATATTAGTCCATTCTCGCTCATATAAACCCCACCTATAGTTACTTTATCATTAATTTTGATTACCTGTTGACCAGATTGCATGACACATTCAGAAAAGAAAGAAGATGCCCCGGAATAGTTACGAAACCACATAGTTACTCCGCATTGTTTTTCAGACGGCAAATAAGTACATCGCCAATCATCTAGGATTTCAAGCGGGTTTCTATACTTCATATTAAGTAAAAAAAGATATACTAAACCTGTTATAAGAAAAAGTGCTCCAAATGTAATAGAACCTATAAGGATAACAATAAGATACCACGGAGAATCTTCAGTAGTGGCATTCACTCCGGCATACGCAACAAATAGGGTCACTGCAAAGCTAAAGAACGTAATACACGCTTTTCTCATGCCCTTATTCTATCACTCGCGTATACAACGTCAAGTACTACCTGCCCCCCTGTCTGAGTTATCTATTCCCACCCAGGCCGCCTTTCGTGTGCGGAGGACTGACGCTCTCTATATTTGCCTTACTACCGAGGTAAAATGCTACAATATACTTGTACCGTATAAGAGATAGGAGAATCTACAAAATGACTGAATCCAAACACAGCAAATACATCGTCACGGAGCTAAAGCCCCCGGACTTCCCCGCGGAGTATGTCGCCAGATACAAGGAGTTCGCCACCCGGATACTCTGGATGGATTCCAACGTCGTCGAAGGCGCCTTTCAGATGAACTGCTCCTGGTACCGGCGTCCTTCCCGGTATGCCCCCGAGCCTCATACTCACGATTGCGATGAAATTATTGGCTTTTTCGGCAGCGACCCTGAGGACCCCTACACGCTTCATGGCGAGGTGGAGTTCTGGATTGAAGACGAGAAATTTCTGCTTGACCGGACCTGTATGATATTCATTCCCGCCGGGCTGCGACACTGCCCGCTAATTATCCAGCGTGTCGATAAGCCTATCTTTCACTTCAGCACGGTAACCGATAAGACTTACAAGGTGAACCGGGTAGAGTAGCCGCTTACCTCGCCTGGCTATCCAGTTCTACCCCAGCCCGATGCGCTCTTTGACCTCGGCCAGGGTTTTCTCGGCCAGGGGGCGGGCCTTGGCGGCGCCTTCGGCCAGTATCTTGTCGATGTGGCCGGGCTCAGCGGTGAGCTGGCGGTAGCGCTCCTGGAGGGGCTTGAGGCCTTCAACCACTACCTCGGCCAGGGCCTTTTTGAAGTCCCCGTAGCCCTTACCGGCGAACTCCGCCTCGATGGCCTTTTCCTTTTTCCCGGTGAAGGAATGGTAGATGGTGAGCAGGTTATAGATGCCGGGGCGGGCCGGGTCGAAGACGACGTCACGCTGCGAATCGGTGGTTGCCTTCATTATCTTGCTGCGGATGGTGTCGGGGGGGTCGAGCAGGGCGATGGAATGGCCGGCACCCATCTCGCTGCCGCTCATTTTCTTGGTGGGGGCGTCCAGGCCCATGATGCGCGCGCCCACGTCCGGGATGATGGGCTGCGGCAGCCGGAAGGTCTCGCCGTAGATGCTGTTGAAGCGCTGGGCCACGTCCCGGGTCAGCTCCACGTGCTGCTTCTGGTCTTCGCCCACGGGGACGACGTCCGTCTTATAGAGCAGGATATCGGCGGCCATCAGGGAGGGGTAGTCGAAGAGCCCCACGCTGACCTGCTCCTTCTGTTTCTCCGCCTTTTCCTTGAACTGGGTCATACGGTACATCCAGCCCATGGGGATGAAGCAGTTGAGAATCCAGGCCAGCTCGGCGTGGGCGGTCACGTGCGACTGGACGAAGATGATAGACCTTTCGGGGTCGATGCCGGCGGCCATGAGCAGTCCGGCGAACTCGCGCGTCCTTTCCTTAAGCTGTTTGGGGTCCTGCGGGACGGTGATGGCATGCAGGTCAACGACGCAGAAGATATTATCGTAGTCCTCCTGCATGTTCGCCCAGTGCCGGATGGCCCCCAGGTACCGGCCGATGTGAATTTCGCCGGTGGGCTGGATGCCGGAAAAGACGCGCTTTTTCATCGTGTAACTCCTTCGCCCGATTTTAGCACGAATGCGCGCCGAGCGTAAAGATGGTTTGGGGGGAGGGGCGGGTTGTATTTTTTACCTCACCCCCTTTATCCCCCTCTCCTGACGAGGCGTTCCGCAGGAGAGGGGGAGTTGATTAAAAGAGGGGCTTCGCCCCTCTTGAACACCCCTGTGGGGTAAAGGGGTGGAATTTCCGGGCTAAGTCGCGAATGATGCGAGGGCGGCCTGGGTGGGAATAGATAATACCGATGGGGTGGTGGGGTGGCTGGATTCCCGCTTTCGCGGGAATGACAATAAATCTGCTACATGCTATCCGGGGCGGTCATGCCCATGAGGTGGAGGGTGCGCCCCAGGACGAGCTTGGCGGCCTTGACCAGCTTGAGGCGGGCGCCCGTCAAGCACTTGTCGTCGGAGACGACCCGGCACTGCTTGTAGAAGCTATGGAAGACGGTGGCTAAATCCTGGGCGTAATAGGTGAGGTGGTGGGGTTCCAGCGTAGTCGCGATGGTCTCGATGATTTCCGGCAGCAGCAGCATCTTGCGGATGAGGGTCAGCTCCGGCTCGGTGGTCAGCAACGAGATATCGCCCTCGCTGTCGTCGGCGCCTCTCTCCTCGGCCAGGCGCAGGATAGAGGCGATGCGGGCGTGGGCGTACTGGACGTAATACACAGGATTGTCCGCCGACTGCTTCTTGGCCAGCTCCAGGTCGAAGTCCATCTGGGCACCGGCGGTGCGCGAGAGGAAGAAGAAACGGCAGGCGTCGGCGCCCACCTCCTCCACCAGCTCACGCAGGGTGATGATATCGCCGCTGCGCTTGGAGATTTTGACCACCTCGCCGCCGCGCCGCAGGGTAACCATCTGCGAGATGATGACCGTGAGGCGCTCCGGGTCAATGCCCAGCGCCCCGACGACGGCCTTCATCCGCGAGACGTGGCCCATATGGTCGGCGCCCCAGATATCGATGACGCGGTCGAACTTACGCTCCAGGAACTTGTTGTAGTGGTAGGCGATGTCGGTGGCGAAATAGGTGGGCGTGCCGTCGCTGCGGACGACGACGTTGTCCTTGTCCTCCCCCAGCGCCGTGGAGACGAACCAGGTGGCGTCCTCTTTCTCGGCGATTTGCCCCGCCTTCTTGAGCCGGTTCATCACGGTGGCGTACTGCTGGTTATCGTAGAGGGACTGCTCGGAGAACCAGACGTCGAAGGTAACGCCCAGCATCTTCAGGTCGGCCTCGATTTCGGCCAGCATCCGCTGGAGACCGATTTGCCCCAGCCGCTCGATGAGCTGTTTCTCGGACAGTTTCTTAAGGCTCGGGCCTTCCTGCTGGATGATGTCGGCGACCATCGCGGTGATGTAGTCGCCCAGGTAGCCGTCGGGCGGCATCTCGGCCTCGTGGCCGGTGGCCTGGCGGTAGCGGGCGTAGAGCGAGCGCCGGAAGGCGTTGACCTGATTGCCGGCGTCGTTGATGTAGTATTCCTTCTCCACCGCGTAACCGGCGGCGGTGAGGGCGTTGGCCAGGGCGCTCCCCAGCACGGCGCCGCGCCCGTGCCCCACGTGCAGGGGGCCGGTGGGATTGACCGAGACGAACTCAATCTGGATGCGCTGCCCCCCGCCGATAGCGATATTGCCGTAGCCTTCGCTGGCGGCGAGGATATCGTCCAGCTGGGCGGTGAGCCACTGGCTCTTGAGGGTGAAGTTGATGAAGCCCGGCGGGGCGACGCTGACGCTTTCGATTTCCTCAAACGGCGAGATGAAGGCGGCGATTTCCCCGGCGATGGCCAGGGGGCTCATGCCCACGGCCCGGGCCAGCTTGAGGGAGATGGACGAGGCGTAGTCGCCGTGCTCGGGGTTCTGGGGGCGCTCGATGACGATTTCCGGGAGGGATACCGTGGGCAGCTTGCCCGCTTCCTGCGCGGCCACGATGGCCTGGGTAATGATATCGATGATGGTCTGCTTGAGCATCAAAGTCGTTTTTCCTGTTTACGAGGCTGAACCGATGCCTAGATTATAACATAATGTGAGTGCGAAGGGTAAATAAGATAAGTATAGTAAAGGCTTACTTGAAAAAGTGAGCGCGCATCTGATAATATAGAGTCCCTGATGTATACGTAGGTAAAGATAGTGCCCGAGCTAATATCGATATTGAGTGTTATGATTAACGAGCGCCTGCAAGCGGCGGCGCTCAAGCTGGGTCTGCAATTGGGTAACGAATGGCGCGATATGGTGAATTCTCTGGTAGGCGGTTCTCCTGTGGAATTTGAACTTGACGATAGAATTGCCTCGCTGGTGCGTGATGATTCCACTCTGGTCAAACTTCAGTTTGTCGATTGCGACGATTGCGGGCACATGGTCGGCGACGCGATTATCGAGGGAGACCCCACCAAAATCCAGGCGATGGAGCGCATCCGCCTCTCGGCTGTGGTAAGCTGCTATTTTAAGCAGCCGCTTTGCGCTACCTGCAGCCGGCGGCGTTACTCGCGCGATATCGCCAACTGGGTCAGTACCCAGATTGGCCGCGGCAATCATCCTCCCGAAGACGCCATGATTATCCGGGCCGCCCAGCGGGTATCCGAGGTCTGCTTTCAGGTAACAGGCTCGTAAATACGTATATTGCGATGATGCCCTGTGGTTGGCGGGCTAAGCCGCGGATGATAAGGGGCGGCTTGGGTGGGAATAGATATCTCCGAGGGGTAGGGAGGGGTGTTTTGCCCCTCTCAAGGATGTAAGGAAAATGTTTGGGAAATATCTGGGAATATCCCCTTCACCAGCTATAAAATCGTGTTGACAAAGGTAGGCCCGTGTGATAGACTTATACTTACATATGGTGAAGGCAAAAACATAGTAAGCTACCTGGTGGTAAGATAGCCGGACAAAATGGGTCTGGCGGGACACCGCCAGACCTTTTCTTTTGCCTTTCGCACCTTAAAAACTGAATAGAGTTGAGGGTCTAATATCAAGCCTGAAGCAGGTCAAGCGGTAAGGGCATACGGTGGATGCCTTGGCATCAAGGGCCGAAGAAGGGCGTGGCAAGACTGCGAAAAGCCCCGGCTAGCTGTCTAGCAAGCCTAACCGGGGGTTCCCGAATGGGGCAACCCGTCCTTCCTAGAGAAGGACACCCCCGGCTGAACACATAAGCCGGGAGGAGGTAAGCGGGGGAAGTGAAACATCTCAGTACCCCGAGGAAAAGAAAGAGAAATCGATTCCCTGAGTAGTGGCGAACGAAAGGGGAACAGCCCAAACCCGGTTTGTTTAACGGCGTCAGGGCCTATACTACCGGGTGTTGTAAGGCAGGTAGGATCGAACCTGAAATAGGTCAGGGAGTTATCAACCCAACCCTAGTTGAAAGTCTCTGGAAAGGACTACCATAGAGGGTGATAGTCCCGTAAACGAAAGGGGCAGGCTCCTCAT
>DAOULO010000034.1:0-22801 GCA_034420195.1 Dehalococcoidales bacterium | reverse complement strand
GGTCTGCCCCACCGACGTCATGATGCCCAACCCGGAGAAAAAGCAGCCGCCCATCGTCGTCTACCCGGAGGAGTGCTGGTACTGCGGCGGCTGCGTGGAGGAGTGCCCGCGCCCCGGGGCCATCACCATGCGCCCCCCCACCCAGCAGCGCATCTCCATGAACTGGAAGCGCAAGGCCACCGGCGAGCTTTTCCGCCTGGGAATGAAGAACCCCCCGCCGCCGAATACCCGGCCGCCTTCGGGGGAGTAGATGCTCTCACTACGAGGTAAAGGGGTGGTGTTAACCACAATACTACACACCCCACCTAAAATACCCAATAGTAGCAGTACAAGTATCTATATACAGTCGTGACAATATTTTGTATACTATATAGGAACATTAGTTCTATAATAAATATTAAAGCGTAGTAGTCTAAACCCTTGACAAGTTGTTACAACGTGTTACAATCTGTAATAAAAACAGGAACATAGAATATGGCAAAAATATCTTTCCAGTTTGACCGTAGAAAAGCCATTGAAACAATACTCTATTTATCTAATAGGATAAAAGCAGAGTGTGAAGTTTATGGGATATGCAAATTACTTTATTTTGCGGATAAACTTAGTCTTGAACATTACGGGAGGTTTCTTTTTGGTGATTCCTATGTAGCTATGGAGCAAGGTTCTACGCCTTCTAATGCCTATAACCTATTAAAACCAGAGGCGAATTTGTCTGACTTACGGGTTGAAGGTAACAAGGTGATTACGTTGAGAGACGCAGATTTGGATTATTTCAGCAAATCGGACATAAAATGCTTGGATAAGATTATAGAGAGAGATAACAAAATGCCATCTAAGTATTATAGATGGGAAGAAGCACATGACTCTGCATGGGAGAAGTCATGGGAGAAAAAGGGAACTCATAAAAGCATTGAAATACCTATTGAGAGTATAGCCGAAACATTTGAGGAATCTGACGACCTAATTGACTATCTATTAAATCCAGGATAAATACAAATGCCTGATACATGGTGTATTTATCATATCAAGAACTGCCCCTACGCACATAAAGATAAATTTGTTGTTATTGTTTGCAGAGACTCAAAGTGCAGGGGGTTTTTTATAAATACCGATGATATGCGCCCCTTTATCAAAAAGAAGCCAGAATTTTTTAAAACCCAAGTTGAAATTAATGAAACTGATTATAAATTCTTAGACCATAAATCATATATTAATTGTGCGGAATTAAGAGAATTTAATGATGAATATTTAACGGACAGACGAACTCCTGTAAATATAATTACAAAAGCTGAGATAAGAAAGGCAGTTAAAGAGTCTGGATTGATTGAGGCTCGCTACGAAAAGTTAATTTTACACAATGATTGACTACTTTCCCCACCTAGCCCTTACAGCTTTCCTTGCTATTCCAGACCGTCTTTCCTTTGATAATTGAGTTGGCTCTAGCTTTCCCACCCAAGCCACCCTCGGCACATCGGCGGCTTAACCCGTAGTCTCATATTCCCCCCCTCCTCACCTTGCTATTTGTAGCTAATTTGTGCTAAAATACAATAGGCTATATGTGTGCATTTATGGTCGCCCCGCCAGTGCGTCACCGTGTAGCCGCCGGCTGCACCAAATGCCCCGTTGACAGCCGTCTCCGGCTCTCTCTCCACACCCCAATCAGGAAGGACGCTTAATGCCAGATACCACCGCCCCCAAGAAGGCCCGCAAGCTCGGCCCCGGCGAGTACACCGCCCAGGACATCCAGGTACTCGGCGGGCGCGAGGCCGTGCGGCGGCGCCCCGGCATGTACATCGGCTCTACCGACCAGCGCGGCCTGCACCACCTGGTCTACGAGATTGCCTATAACTCCATCGACGAGGCCATGGCCGGCTGCTGCGACCGCATCGTCGTCACCCTCAAGGCGGACAAGTCGGTCAGCGTCGTCGATAACGGGCGCGGCATCCCGGTGGACGTGCACCCCACCACCAAGGTCTCCGCCCTGGAGACGGTGATGACCGTCCTCCACGCCGGGGCCAAGTTCGGCGGCAAGACCTACGCCGTCTCCGGCGGGCTGCACGGCGTGGGCGCCTCGGTGGTCAACGCCCTCTCCGAGTGGTGCGTCGTCGATATCAAGCGCGGCGGCAAGATTCACCACCAGGAGTACGCCCGCGGCGTGCCCCAGGGGCCGATAAAGGTCGTCGGCAAGGCCGAGGACACCGGCAGCACCACCACCTTCCTGCCCGATAAGCAAATATTCGGCGAGATAAGCTACGATTTCGATACGCTGAGCGAGCGCCTGCGGGAGATGGCCTATCTCAACAAAGGCGTGGAGATAACCCTCGTCGACGAGGCGAGCGACCGGCAGCGTACTTTCTACTTTGAGGGCGGCATCACCGGCTTCGTGCGCCACCTCAACCGCAACCGCGTGGTGCGCCACCCGTCACCCATCTACGTCACCAAGCAGGTCAACTCCACCGGCATCGAGGTGTCCCTGCAGTACAACGACGGCTTCAGCGAGTCCGCCTTCAGCTTCGCCAACTGCGTCAACACTGTCGACGGCGGCACCCATCTCACTGGCTTCCGCTCGGCGCTGACCCGTGTCCTCAACGACTACGCCAAGAAGAACAAAATCATCAAGGAAGACGACCCCAACCTCACCGGCGAGGACGTCCGCGAGGGGCTGACGGCCATCATCTCCGTCAAGCTCGCCGAGCCGCAGTTCGAGGGGCAGACCAAGGGCAAGCTGGGCAACATCGAGGTCAAGAGCCAGGTGGAGAGCGCCGTCAACGAGGGCCTCTCGCTCTACCTGGAGGAGCACCCCGACGACGCCAAGAAGATACTTGAGAAATGCATCACCGCCGCCAAGGCCCGCGAGGCCGCCCGCAAGGCCCGCGACCTGATTATCCGCAAGAGCGGCCTGGAAAGCGGCACTCTGCCCGGCAAACTGGCCGACTGCTCGGAGCGCGACCCGGAGCAGTGCGAGCTCTTCCTGGTGGAGGGCGATTCCGCCGGCGGCTCGGCCAAGCAGGGGCGCAACCGGCGCTTTCAGGCCATCCTGCCGCTAAGGGGTAAAATCCTCAACGTGGAGAAGGCCCCGCCCGATAAGATGCTGGCCAACAACGAAATCCGCACCATTATCACCGCGCTCGGCACCAACATCGACGAGGAATTCGAGGCGGCCCGGCTGCGCTACCACCGCATCATCCTCATGACCGACGCCGACGTGGACGGCTCGCACATCCGCACCCTGCTACTGACCTTCTTCTTCCGCCACATGCCCCAGCTCATCGGGCTGGAGCACCTCTACATCGCCCAGCCGCCGCTCTACCGCATCAAGACCAGCGAGGGCGTCAGCTGGGTCTACTCGGAGCAGGAGAAGGACGAGCTGCTCAAGAAATCCACCTCGCGCAAGAACGAGGTTCAGCGCTATAAGGGCCTGGGGGAGATGACCGCCGAGCAGCTCTGGGAGACCACCATGAACCCCGCCACGCGCACCATCATCAAGGTCAACGTGGACGACGCCACCAAGGCCGACGAGACCTTCCAGATGCTCATGGGCGGCGAGGTCCCGCCGCGCAAAGCCTTCATCCAGGCGCACGCCAAGTTCGCTAATCTGGATATTTAGGGCTAAGCCGCCTATCTTTAGCCCTTCTTGTGCTTATGCCTCACCCCCTGTGTCCCCCTCTCCAAACTCAGCATCAGTGAAGACCGCTGATATTCTGTTTGGAGAGGGGGAATTTTCATTAAGAGGGGGTTTCACCCCCTCTTCGCGGGCTACTCTCCCCGGGGGGGAGGGGGAGAACTGCGAGCTAAGCAGTTGATGCCGCAAGGGCGGCTAGGGTGGGAATAGATAACACCGAATGGGGCGGTGTGGGGAAGCCTAGAAACTCAGGCTGCCCTGCCCTACTTCCCCTGAATCAGCGAGAAAAACTCGGCGCGGGAGGCCGGTTTGCTCTGGAAGGAGCCACGCAGCGCCGAGGTGATGACGTTGCTCCCCGGCTTCTTGATGCCCCGCATCACCATGCACATATGCTCCGCCTGCACCACCACGCCCACCCCCGTCGGCCGGATGCCCTGGTTGATGGCATCGGCAATCTCGGTGGTCAGGCGCTCCTGCACCTGAGGGCGGCGGGCAATCGTCTCCACCACCCGCGCCAGTTTGCTGATGCCGACGATGCGCCCCTCCTCGTTGGGGATGTAGCCCACGTGGGCCACGCCATAGAACGGCAGCAGGTGGTGCTCGCACATGGAGTAGAAGGGGATGTCCTTGCAGATGACCATCTCGCGGTGCCCCAGCTCGAAGCCTATCTCCAGGCCTTCCTTGGGGTCTTGGGTCAACCCCACGAAGAGCTCGGCGTACATCTCGGCCACGCGCCGGGGGGTCTCGGCCAGCCCCTCGCGGGAGGGGTCTTCGCCGATGGCCTTGATAATCTCGGCCACGGCCTTTTTAATGGCTGTCTCGTCGAACATCACCCGTCTCCTTATGCCCACCCCAGGGCCTTCTCCACCGCCTTGATATCGGCGGGGAGCTCCAGGAAGGGCGGCGCCTCCTTGAGGGCGGTCTCGGTATCCTTGAGCCCGGTGCCGGTCACCACGCTGACAATGGTCTTGCCGGCAAATGTCTCGCCCCGGCCGGTGAGCTTGATGAGGCCCGCCAGCGGCGCCGCCGAGGCCGGCTCGCCGAAGACGCCCGCTTCGGAGGCCATGATTTTCTGGGCGGCCAGTATCTCCGCGTCACTGACCATGTCAATGATGCCGCCGGACTCGTCGCGGGCGGCCTCGGCCTTTTTCCAGCTGGCCGGATTGCCGATGCGGATGGCCGTGGCCACCGTCTCCGGCTTGGCGATGGGGTGCCCCCGCACGATGGGGGCCGCCCCCTCGGCCTGAAAGCCGTACATCTTGGGCTTCTTGGTCGCCTTGCCCCCGGCGTAATACTCCTTAAAGCCCTTCCAGTAGGCGGTGATGTTACCAGCATTGCCCACCGGCAGGAAGAGGTAGTCCGGGGCGTCGCCCAGGCTATCGCAAATCTCGAAGGCGGCCGTCTTCTGCCCCTCAATACGGTTAGGATTAAGCGAGTTGACCAGCGTCACCGGGTGTTTTTCGGTGAGCTCGCGGACGATTTCCAGGGCCTTATCAAAGTTGCCGTCCACGGCGATAATCTTGGCCCCGTGGACAACGGCCTGGGCCAGCTTGCCCACGGCGATTTTGCCGCCGGGGATGACGATGATGCACTGGAGGCCCAGGTGGGCGGCGTAGGCCGCCGCCGAGGCGCTGGTGTTGCCGGTAGAGGCGCAGATAATGGCCTGACTGCCCGCCTCGACGGCCTTGGCCACGGCCACCACCATGCCCCGGTCTTTGAAGGAGCCGGTGGGATGGCAGCCCTCCAGCTTGAAGTAAAGCTCCTTACAGCCGTACTTTTTGGCCAGCCGGTCGGCGCGCACCAGCGGGGTATCCCCCTCGCCGATGGTGAAGATAGGGGTCTGGGCGGTGACGGGGAGGTATTTTTTATAGTGACTGAGGACGCCGGTTTTCAGCGCTAACTCCCTTCGATATCCTCCACGCGGATACAATTGCTTATCTCGTTGACCACCTCCAGGCCCGCCAGCTCCTTGAGGGCCTTTTGCATGGCCTTTTCGCGGGCGGGGTGGGTCATGATGACGATTTCCGCCGTCTTGGTGACGTCATCCGACTCCGGCTGTAAGGCCGAGGCGATACTTATCTTGTTGTTGCCGAAGACGGTGGCAATCTGCGCCAGCACGCCGGGGCGGTCGGGGGCGGCCAGCCGGATGTAATACTGCGTCTCGATTTCGTCGATGGGCTTGATGCGCTTGCCGGAGACCGGCCGCCAGGTGGAGAGGCTGCCGATGCCGAGGACAATCTTGCGGGCGGCGGCAACGATATCGGCAACGACGGCGCTGGAGGTGGCCGAGGGGCCGGCCCCCTCCCCCATGAAGAGCACCCGACCGACCAGGTCGCCCTCCACCTGCACGCAGTTATAGACGCCGTCCACCTTGGCCAGGAAGGATTCCGCCGGGATGAAGACGGGGTGCACCCTGGCCTCGATGCCGCCGTCGCTGCGCTTGGCGATGGCCAGTAACTTGATGGCGAAGCCCAGCTCGCCGGCGTAGCGGAAATCGTGGCTGGCCAGCCGGGTGATGCCTTCGCAGTGGATGTCCTCCGGTACCACCTTCATCTGGAAGGCCAGCGAGGCCAGGATGGCCAGCTTGTAGCGGGCGTCGTAGCCCTCCACGTCATTCTCCGGGTTGGCCTCGGCGTAGCCCAGTTTTTGGGCCTCCTTGAGCACCGCGGCAAAGTCCAGGCCCTCCCGCGCCATGCGGCTGAGGATGTAGTTGGTGGTGCCGTTGATAATGGCGAAGATGCCGGTAATCTCGTTGGCCACCAGGTCGTGCTTGAAGGGGGCAATCAGCGGGATGCCGCCGCCGACGCTGGCCTCGTAGAGCAGCCCCACGTCGTGCTGCTGCGCCAGGGCCAGCAGCTCGGTACCGTGCTTGGCGATGACCTCCTTGTTGGAGGTGACGACGTGCTTGCCGGCGGTGAGCGCCCGACGCAGGTAGGCGAAGGCCGGACTTTCCCCGCCGATGGCCTCGACGACGATGTCGATGCCCGGCTCGTTGAAGAACTCTTCCTCGTTGGTGGTGAAGAGGGCGGCCGGCATCTGCCGGGCCTGGGGGCGCTTTAAGTCCTCCGGCAGCACCTTGATGCGGCGCAGCACCACGGGGCAGCCCGCCTTGGCCGCCAGGTCATCCGCCCTGTCGGTCAGGACGCTGGCCACCTGCCCGGCGATTACCCCCAGTCCCATCAGCCCGATGCCGATACTCTGCTGGCTCATCCCATCTCTCCCGTTAGGCTATAAGCCCGCGAACACTTTATCCAATATATATCGCTGCACGTCCGGGGTCAAACCGGTTTGGTCAATGTCGTCGGCATGCTCCTCCAGGAGGCCGTTAATCCAGTCGCTGTAGGCGCTGCTGAGCAGGCTATCATAGTCTTCATCGCTCAGCTCACGGTCATCGTCCCGGTCAACCACCTGGACTATCCAGTAGCCGCCGGGCGTCCACAGGACATCGTCGCGGACGGGCTGGCTCCAGACGCCGGTCTCCCTCTCTTCGCCGAAGACATAGGTATCGAAGGCCTTACTGACGCGGATGGTATCCTCGCTATCGGGCCGGACAATCAGACCCATATCGCCCCGGTTAGTCTGGGACTTCTCGTTCTGGGAATACTCCTCGGCCAGGGCCGCCATGTCTTCGCCGTCCTCCAGCCTCTGGCGAATCTCCAGGGCCTCCTGCTCGCTGCTCAGGTAGAGGGCGAACACCTGGAACTCGTCCTCGGTGAATTTCTGGTCGATGTTAATCAGCCAGTAGCCCAGCTGCTTTTGTTTCTCGGCGTCGTAGAGGGGCGGGCTGATGTCCCCCGCCCCCATCTCATCAAAGGCGTATTCCGCCGGTATGGTGGAGCCTATCTCTTGCTCCAGGATTGACTGTATATGCCATCCGTAATCGCCCTGGTTCGTGTTGCGGGCCACGTAGTCCACGGCGAACTCATCGACGAGCGCCGCAAAGTCCTCGCCCTGCTCCAGCCGGCTACGCACCTCTTGCCCTACCATCCCGCTTTCCACCAGCATGGCCTTGACATGCACCTGGGGCTGGGAGGCCGGTACCTGCTCGGTGAAATACTGGCTCTTTAACACGGCAATGAGCCGCTGCGCCCGGAAGATGTCAAGGGTGGCCTCGTTTTCGGGCAGGTCCAGCAGCGCCAGGTCGCCGCGAACCTCATCGTCGCTGACGGTGAAACCCAGTTTGGCCGCCTCCTGCTGGGTCAGGGTGTTCTGAACGAGGCCGTTGATATAAACACTCATCATCTGCGAGATTTGGGCGTTTGACTGGTCCTTCCCCAGAACGCTGATGTAATCGACGACGTAGCTCGCGTCGAATTTCCGGTCGCCGACGGTAACGACATTGGCGTGCGCGGGGCGGTACGTGCCCAGAAACCACCCCAGCAGGACGATAATGACCACGGCGGCGATAATACCCACCCCGCCGAAAAAGATGATGCGCTGGCGCCGCAGCTGACGCCTGTGATGCGACAGCTGGCGCCGCGTCATCTCGCGCGGGGGCTGCGGGGCTTTTTTCTTCTTCTTGGCCAAAGCAGTACACCTCTCCCTACATCAAGTTGGCTGGTCGCTCCTATATTTATAATGCATAGGAGCCTCTTTTTCAAATAGCGATTACACCTTCAGTATCCCGGGTATACAGTAAATAATACCAATCCGCATAACTCGCCTCCGTTTCGGTACATATTGACGGTAATTAAAAAAGCCCGGGCATGTCTCCCGGGCCCCCTTTGTTTCTCCGCTGGCTGACGACTATTTTATGATACGCTCAAAACTGGAGATACAACGAGCCCTCCAGGGCGTAGTAGTCCCGGATAAAATATTCCGACCCGGTTGCACCTTGCCGTTCCTACGAGCCAATTACTTATATCTCCTCAGTGAAAATGTACCACAATTATATCGTGCCCACTATTTAGCTGTCAATACCGGCGGTACGACGGACACGCCTGGCCGCGGCGGGCCTACTTTTTCCAGACGATGTGGCGCTGCCAGCGCGGCGAGCGGCGGGGGAAGTCAGCGCGGAAATGGGCGCCGCGGCTCTCCTCCCGGATATAGGCGGCCTCCGTCAGCAGCCGGCCGGTCAGTATCAGGTTGGCCAGCTCACCGGCAGGCTGGTCGGCGGGCGGGGGTAGATTCGCCTGCCAGGCCGCCAGGGTAGCCGCCGCCCGGGCCAGACCGTCCTTATCGCGGACGATGCCCGCATTGTCCCAGTGCAGCTGCTGCAATGCCACCAGGCCGGGGGCCGGTAATCCCTGCGGCGGCTGGTGGCGGGGGAGCGCGGCGTACATGACCTTGCCGCCAGCGGCGGCAGCAGCCCGCGCCCCGGCCTTTTTCACCGTCCGCTCCACGATGCGGCGGGAGAAGACGATGGCCTCCAGGAGCGAGTTGGAGGCCAGGCGGTTGGCGCCGTGGACGCCGGTGCAGGCCACCTCGCCGGTAGCGAACAGCCCGGCGACATTCGTCTCGCCCCAGGTATTAGTGCGCACGCCGCCAATCATGTAGTGGGCCGCCGGGGCCACCGGGATGAGACCCCGGGTGATGTCCAGACCGTGGTCCAGGCAGAAGCGGTAGATATGGGGGAAGCGGGTGGTGATGATGTTCGGCGGCAGGTGGGTAACGTCCAGGAAGACGCGGTCGGAGCCGGTCTTCTTCATCTCGTCGCGGATGGAGCGGGCGACGATATCGCGGGGAGCCAGGTCGCCCCGTTCGTGATAGTCCGGCATGAAGCGGTAGCCCTCGGCGTTCTTGAGGACGCCCCCCTCCCCCCGCACCGCCTCCGTGATGAGGAAGGGCAGCACCCCGGGGATGCGCAGGGCGGTAGGGTGGAACTGGAAAAACTCCATATCGGCAATCTCGGCGCCGGCGTTATAGGCCAGGGCCACCCCGTCGCCGGTGGCTACGTCGGAGTTGGTGTTATATTTGAAGAGCTGCCCGGCGCCGCCGGTGGCCAGCACCAGGTAACGGCAGTTGAACTCCTCCACGGTGCCGGTGCGGCACTCCAGCGCCTTGACGCCCTGAACCCGGCCCTTGTCCACTAAAATTTCGGTGGCCAGGAAATTCTCCAGCACGGGTATGCCCCGGGAGCGCACCTGCCGGGAGAGCGTCACCTCAATGTACTCGCCGGTGGCGTCGCCGCCGGCGTGGAGGACGCGGGGCACGCTGTGGGCGGCCTCCATCGCCAGGGCAATCTCCCCATCGAGGGTATCGAAGGGGACGCGGTAGCCGACCAGGTCGGCGATGCGGGCCGGGGCCTCCCTCGCCAGGATGCGCACGGCGGCCTCGTCGGAGAGGCCATCCCCGGCGGTCACGGTGTCCTTGACGTGGAGCGCGGGCGAGTCCTCCTTGCTGATGGCGGCGGCGATGCCGCCCTGGGCGTAGCGGGTATTGCAGTCGTCGATGCTGCCCTTGGTAATCACCAGCACGCTGCCGTACTCGCGGGCCAGCAGGGCGGTGTAGAGCCCGCCGATGCCGCTGCCAACGATGATATAGTCGTAGCGGTTCATCTAGTCACCAGTGCCCTGGATAATATACGCATGGTATACCGTTTATTTCTTCGGGAGACCGGCGGCGGCGGTGGCAAGCGCTGAAGGCTTTATCCGGCCTTATCCAGAAAGCTATGGTGCCGAGGGGGAGATTTGAACTCCCACGAGCTTACGCTCACCACCCCCTCAAGATGGCGTGTCTACCGATTCCACCACCTCGGCACCCGTACAGTACATTATAGCCCCCTGCGCCAGTTGTCGCAATCCCCGGCTAAAATTGACAAGGTGAAAAAGGGCGTGGTAGTCTGGCTTGGCGGAGAAGGAGGCAGGCATGAGACCGCTGCAGACCGACCTGTCGGTCTTTGCGAAGTTCAAGTTCAAGAGGCCGCCCGTCGGCGTCAAGTACCTCTACCACAAGCCCGACGACGTCCGGCCGCTGGAAAAGCAGCTGGCCCTCTGCGAGATGCTCGTCGAAGCCCAAAAGAGCGATGCCCCCTTCTACTTCACCTCCGGTAACGAAATCTGCTTCGGCAAGCAGGCCCTAGGCATGATGGGCGATAAATCGCCGCCGTTCGCCGGCAGCGGCGAGCTGGGCACCCGGCTGGGCATCTTTCAGGACGCCCGCGCCAACAAAAACCTGGCCCGGCAGCACTCGCTGCTGGAGAAGGGCACCGTCAACTACGTGGTGATGGCTCCCCTGGACAGGATAACCTTCGAGCCGGACCTGCTCGTCCTCATGGCCACGGCCCGCCAGGCGGAAATCGTCCTCCGGGCCATGGCCTACTCCACCGGCGACCTCTACGAAAGCCGCACGTCCACGGTGCTGTCGTGCTCCTGGCTGCTCGTCTACCCCTATCTCACCGGCAAGCTCAACTACCAGCTCACCGGCCTGGGATTCGGCTCGATTGCCCGGGAGGTCTTCGAGCCGGGCTGGGTGCTCGTCTCCATCCCCTACAACTGGCTGCCGGTGCTAGTGCGCAACCTGGAGGAGATGCCGTGGGTACCCAAGGCCTACACCCTGGGCCGGGAGAAATTCATCGCGTGGGAAGCGGCCGTCCGCCAGGAGATGGTCCGGGACCTGCAAAACCCCTGATGACGAAAGGAGATAATGGTGGCAGCAAGCGAGTACGGGCATCTCTTTAAAAAGCTGGAGTTCCGCCGCAGCCCACTGGGCGGGGGCAACGCCCGCGAGCTGACCTTCGTGGGGGGCGACGACCTGCAGGGCTTCGAACTCAATTTCATCATCGGCGTCTACGAGCAGACCGGCGACTGGGCGCCGGGGCGGGGGGCGCACACGCACCCCTTCGACGAGCTGCTCATCTTCTTCGGCTACGACGATAACGACCTGGGCTATTTGGGCTCGGAGATGAGCCTGGCCCTGGGCCGCGAGTTGGAGGTGCATAAGTTCGCTATCCCCACCGTCGTGGCCGCCCCCAAGGACCTGCCCCACTGCCCCCTCATCACCGAGAAGGTCGCTAAGCCCTTCGGGCATTTCCACCTGGCCCTCTCCGGCAAGTACGCCGTCGGGACGGTAGAGGAGGGGGGCCAGACCGACGGCCATAAGTACGACCACCTGGTGCACACGATGGAGGTAAAGAAGCACTCCGACGGCGCCGGGCCGGCTCAGGAAATCGCCGTTTCCGGCGACGAAATGGAGGGGGTCAACCTCAATTTCAAGATGGGGCTCTATAACCAGACCGGCCCCTGGAACCCCGGCGCGGGCCCCCACCGCCACCCCTACGACGAGGTCATCGTCTTCTTCGGGCATGATACCGACAACCCCGGCTACCTGGGGGCGGAATTGACCGTGGCCATGGGGGCGGAGGGCGAGACGCACACCATCGACGCGCCCACCGTTATCGCCATCCCCAAAGGCGTCCCCCACTACCCCGTCACCTGTAACCGCGTGGCGCGGCCCTACGGCGTGATGAAGGTGGGACTGGCCGCCCGCTACCAGAGCACCCCGCTGGACTAGGGGTGGCGGGACATACCACAATGCCCGAGTAAGAGAGGTGGACTATGGCCGGCCCCCTGGCCGGAATCAGGGTACTCGACCTGACGCAGGTACTGTTCGGCCCCTACGCCACGATGCTCCTGAGCGATATGGGCGCCGAGGTCATCAAAATCGAGCGGCCCGGTATCGGCGACGTCGCCCGCGGCAACGGCCCCGTGGTGCGCGGCGTGAGCACCTATTTTTTAAGCCTCAACCGCGGCAAGAAGAGCCTGACCCTCAACCTGGCCGCGCCGGAGGGGGTCAAGCTGTTCCTCAAGCTCGTCAGGCACGCCGATATCCTGGTGGAGAACTTCACGCCGGGGACGATGAAAAGGCTTGGCCTCGGCTACGATACGGTCAAGAAACACAACCCGGCCATCATCTATGCCGCCGGCTCCGGCTTCGGGCAGACGGGGCCTTACGCCCCTAAGCCCGCCTTCGATGTCATCGCGCAGGCGATGGGGGGCGTCATGAGCATCACCGGCGAGGAGGGCGGCCCGCCCGTCCGGCCGGGGGTGTCCTACGGCGATATCGCCGCCGGAATGTTCCTCACCATTGCTATCCTGGCCGCTCTGCACGAGCGTCATCAGAGCGGCCAGGGGCAGTTCATCGATATCAGCATGCTCGATTCCCAAATCGCCGTGGCGGAAAACGCCTTCGTCCGCTACCTCAACACCGGCGAGATACCCCGCGCCCTGGGCACCCGCCACCCGGTGATGACACCGTTTCAGGTCTTCGCCACGCGGGACGGCTATCTGGCCGTGGCCCTGCGCGGCGGCCCCAAAGACCAGTGGCCCCTCTTCTGCGCCGCCATCGACCGGGTGGACATCATCGACGACCCCCGCTTCGCCGACGGCTGGCAGCGGACGCAGCACTACGCCGACCTGGAGCCGATACTGACGGCCTCCATGAAGACCAAGGCCACGCAGCAGTGGATTAAGGAATTCGAGGAGGTCGGCATCCCCTGCGGCCCGGTCAACGACATCGTCCAGGCAGCCGCCGACCCCCAGGTAGCCGCCCGGGAAATGCTCATCGAGGTGGCCCACCCGGAGGCGGGCCGGTTCGGCGTCGTCAACACGCCTTTCAAGTTCTCCCGCACGCCCCACCGGCCCACGCAGGCCGCGCCGGAGCTGGGGCAGCACACCGAGGAAGTCCTGGGCAGCCTGCTGGGGATGAGCACCGAAGAGATTGGCAGACTGAGGGATTCCGGCGTCATTTGAGCCGGGGTTATTCAGGCGAGGTGCGGTGCTGCGGGAATATCTGCTTCCTGGTGTCCGGGGGCGGCGCCTTGGCCTCCGGCCGAGTGGCGCGCTCGTAAAGGTCGGCCTTTTCCAGGGCAGTGCCCAGCATACCGGCGATGACAGCCAGCAGCTCGGCGGCGTCCCGCCCGAACCGCTTTTCCCGGGCGGAGGCAATCCCCAGCACCCCGCTGGTGCGGTAGGTCGTCATCGGCACGGCCACCAGGGAGCGCAGCCGCGCCATGCGGAAGGACTTTAAATCCACAGCGTCCTGGCGGGAGAGATGCGGGACGACAATCTTGTGCCCGTAAACGGCCACGCGGTTACCCAGGTCTTGCGCCGCTGCCGAGGTGCCTATCTCCCAGCGCATCGCCCCGGTAAAACCCCGCTGGGCGGCCAGCACCAGGCGCTGGTCTTCGGGGCGGATAAGCTGAACCCAGCAGCAGCTTACTTTGAGGGACTCGGCGAGGGCATCCAGGGCGGCGGTCAGCACGCTGTTGTTTCCGTTAGTCAGGGATATGGCCTCGTTGATTTCGCTGATTATCTTCAGCATCTTGGCTGGTTTCTTAAAAGACTCGGACACTTTTAATCCCGCCGCATCGCGAAGAATCCAAAACTCGGCCTGGCTGCCTTAAAACCGCCGGGAGATATATGGTTATTCTAGCAGCTTGGGGCGGTCGCATTCAACCCCCCAACCCCACGGTAAAATCTATTCCCACCCAGGCCACCCTCGGTGCATCCGCGGCTTAGCCCCATAAAGGCACACCCCGCTTGACGCTGCCGACGGCGGCGTTCTAAGATTAACCGGAACGCAGGAGAAATCATGACGCAGCCAAACGTCCTCTACACCAAAAAGGGCCACATCGCCCGCATCACCCTGAACCGCCCCGACGCCGGTAATAAACTGGACGCGGCCATGGCCGCCGGGCTGGCCGAGGCCTGCGCGCGGGCAGCGCGGGACGATGATATTTACGTGGTGGTGCTGACCGGCGCCGGCAAGGTATTTTGTAACGGCGGCGACTTGACGCCAGACCTGCCTCACCCCGCCGAAGCTATCGCCGCCATCGACCGGCCCGTCATTGCCGCCATTAACGGCGACGCCATCGGGGCGGGGCTGGAGCTGGCCCTAGCCGCCGATATCCGCCTCGCCACCGAAAACACGCGGCTCTCTCTACCGCAATTATCACAGGGGCAAATCCCGTCGGGCGGCGGCACGCAAAGGCTGCCCCGCATCGTGGGGCGGGGTAAGGCCCTGGAGCTTATTCTCACCGGCGAGGAGATAACCGCCGCCGCGGCGCTGGAAATAGGGCTGGTGAGCCGGGTGGTGCCGCCGGAGAAAATGGCCGGGGAGGCGGACAGGCTGGCCGGGGAAATCGCCGCCAAGGGGCCGGTGGCGCTACGGTATCTCAAGGAGGCGGTTAATAATGGCCTGGACATGACCCTGGCGCAGGGCCTGCGCCTGGAGGCCGACCTCTACTTTCTACTGCACACCACCGCCGACCGCACCGAGGGGATAAAGGCTTTTAGGGAGAAAAGGGAGCCTAAATTCAAGGGGGAGTAAAGGGGGAATGTTATCTTTTCCCACCCGACCGCCCTCGGTCATCAGCGGCTTAGCCCGCGGGAATAATAAAGGGGAGTAGCCTGCGAAGAGGGGCGCAGCCCCTCTCAAAAATAACTCCCCCTCTCCAAACAAACGATAAAGGGGTTATTCAAATATCCAGTTTGGAGAGGGGGACACAGGGGGAGAGGTATAAACCAACTCCGATGAGCGCCTACGAGACCATCATCTACACTAAAGAGGACGGCAAAGCTTACATCACCCTCAACCGCCCCCAGGCCCTCAACGCCTACAACATCGAAATGCGGGACGAGCTTTACGAAATACTCGGCGCCATCCGGGATGACCCGGAAGTGAGGGTCATCATCCTCCGGGGGGCGGGCGATAAGGCCTTCTGCGCCGGGGCCGACCTCACCGAGTTCCTCAGCGCCCCACCGCCGGTGGCGGCGCGGTGGGCGCGTTTCGCCCGCGACGTCTGGGGGCTTTTCCTCAGCATCCCTAAACCCTTTATCGCCGCCCTGCACGGCTACGTGCTCGGCTCGGGCATTGAGATAGCGCTCTGTTGCGATATCCGCCTCGCCTCCGAAGACACCCGCTTCGGTCTGCCGGAGCCGGGTCTGGGCATCATCCCGGCGGCGGGCGGCAGCCAGACCCTGCCTCGCGTCATCGGGAGGGCCGCGGCGCTGGAGATGCTTCTCAGCGGGCGGTGGCTCACGGCGGCGGAGGCGCTTAAAGTCAAGCTGGTCAACCGCGTCCTCCCCCGCGAGAAGCTACTACCAGAAGCGGAAAAACTGGCCGCCAGGATAAAGACGTACGACCCGCGGGCCGTTAGCCTGGCCAAGCAGGCGGTGACGTGCGGGCTGGACATGACACTCTCCGAAGGACTGGCGCTGGAAAGGAGACTGGCGGCGCAGCTCGCCACCCTCTAGCGGTCGGATACAATGGACAATCAGGACATCGATTCTCTCGTCGCGCGCGCCGCCGAGCTTATCCTCGGCAGTAAGCGCCTGGTCGTCTTCACCGGGGCGGGCATCTCCACCGAGTCCGGCATCCCCGATTTTCGCAGCCCCGGCGGCATCTGGGAGCGCTTCGACCCGGACGATTTTACGATAGAGCGGTTCCTGGCCAGCGAGGACTGCCGCCGCAAGCAGTGGCAGATGTTCGGGGAGGGTCTGCTCAGCGATAAGGCCGAGCCCAACGCCGCCCACCACGCCATCGCCGGTCTCTGGCGGCTGGGAAAGCTAGATTGCGTCATCACTCAGAACATCGATAATCTCCACCAGAAGGCCGGCGTCCCCGACGACCGGGTCTTCGAGCTGCACGGCAATATGCGCTGGGCTATCTGCCTGGACTGCGGGCGGCGCTACGCCTTCGGGGAGGTCAGGGCGCGGCTGGACGGCGGCGTGGCTATCCCCGACTGCGCCTGCGGGGGGATGCTCAAGCCGGATATCGTCATGTTCGGGGAGCAGCTGCCGGTGAAAGTGCTGGAGGAGGCCAGCCGCCGGGCGATAGCGGCGGATACCTTCATCGTCATCGGCTCGACGCTGGTGGTCTACCCGGCGGCCTATATGCCACTTTACGCCGTCGAGTCCGGCGCCCGGCTCATCATCGTCAACCTCAGCGAGACCCCGCTGGACAATAGGGCCGACGTCCTCATCCAGGCCCGGGCCGGGGAGACGATGGAGAAGATAGTTAAGATGGTTGAGGAAAAGGCCACCCCGCCCCGGTCGGAGTAATCTATTCCCACCCAAGCCGCCCTCGGGGCATCAACTGCTTAGCCCGCAGTTTTGAACCCCTCCACCCTGCCCCCGCGGTACTATATCGCAAGTTTGATTTTTAGACGTAGCTGCGCTAGAATAACCACGGCAACCAGCCGCTAATCTTACCGGGAGGTACCCAGTGAACACCACCGACTTTCTTAATATCGCCACGGCCATCTGCCCCGATAAAGACGCCATTGTCTTCGAGGATAAGCGCTACACCTTCAGCCAGCTCAACGAGCGGGTCAACCGCCTGGCCAACGGCCTGCTCAAGCTGGGCGTGAAGAAGGGCGACCGGGTTTCCTTATTGCAGGTGAACTGCAACCAGTGCGTGGAGACCTACTTCGCCGTCGCCAAGACGGGGGCCATCTACCTGCCGCTGAACTTCCGCACCAAGGAGAAAGAGCTGGCCTACATGCTCAACACCGCCGAGGCCGAAACAATCATCATCGGCGACCGCTACATCCCCCTCATCAAGTCCATCCAACCCCAGGTCAAGAGCCTCAAGAACCTGATATCCATCGAGAAGAAGTACGACGACATGCTCTACTACGAGGACATTATAAAATCATCGCCCGCCGATGAGGTCGTCGCCGATATCGACGAAGCGGACACGACGATGCTGATGTACACCGCCGGCACCACCGGCTTTCCCAAGGGCGTCATGCTCTCGCACACGAGTTTCAGCACCTACGTGCTGGAGAACGTCACCCCCGCCGACCCCACCTCCGACGAGAGCAACATCCTCACCGTGCCCCTCTACCATGTGGCCGGCATCCAGGCGATGATGGCCGCCATCTACGGCGGGCGCACCCTGGTGATGGAGCGGCAGTTCGAGCCGGAGGAGTGGATGACCCTGGTGGAGCGCGAGAAGGCCAACCGTGCCATGATGGTGCCCACCATGCTCAAGCAGCTCCTCGACCACCCCAACTTCAAAAAGCACGACCTCAGTAGCCTGCGCGTCATCACCTACGGCGCCGCCCCCATGCCCCTGCCCGTCATCCGTAAGGCGCTGGAGGAGTTCCCCGGCGTGGCCTTCATCAACGCCTTCGGCCAGACGGAAACGGCCTCCACCATCACCGCCCTGGGGCCGGAAGACCACGTCCTCACCGGCACCGAGGAGGAGAAGGAAAAGAAGCTCAAGCGCCTGGCCTCCATCGGCAAGCCCATGGCCGACGTCGAGATGAAGGTCGTTGACGACGATGGCCAGACCCTCGGCACGGGCGAGGTCGGCGAGATACTGGCCCGCGGCCCGCGCGTCATGAGCGGCTACTGGAAGGACGAGGAAAAGACCAAAAAGACCATCGATAAGGACGGCTGGGTGCATACCGGCGACGTGGGCTACGTGGACGAGGACGGCTATTATTTCCTCTCCGGTCGGTCGTCGGACATGATTATCCGCGCCGGGGAGAACATCTCCCCCGAGGAGATAGAAAACGTCATCCGCGAGCACCCCAAGGTGGAGGACGTGGCCGTTATCGGCGTGCCCGACGAGACCTGGGGCGAGGAACCCCGCGCCGTGGTCATCCCCAAGAAGGGCACCAAGCCCACCGAGGAAGAAATCATGGAGTACTGCCGTCAGAACCTGGCCAGCTTCAAGCGCCCGCGCTCGGTCATCTTCGTGGACGACCTGCCCCGCAACCCCATGGGCAAGCTGGTGAAGAAGGATATCAGAGAGAAATACGGGAAGCCGTAGGGGGGATAAACTCTAATATTTCAAGGTTTGGTGTGAGTTTTTTGCCTCTTTTTCTTAGCTAAATATTCAATATATTCAGGTTTGATATTTGTTACTGTATCAAAGTTTTTTATACTTGTAAATAATTTGATACTCTCACCGGTTAATTCATCAATGCCTAACACGACCCGTGATATCAGAGCAACTTTAGTATGCATACTGGCAAACTTAGATAGGGACTTCTCATCTATAGTCGCATTGTCGTCGTACTCAATAATTAGGTCCACCATGAAGTCATTGAGCTTTCTGATCTCTACCCATAATTCTGTGGGAAGTATAGCAGCTGCCTTCTCAGTCATTTCAGAATATTCCTTTACGCATTTACCTATATCATCCCTAGCGAGATCTTTGAAATTAGGCTCTTTACCGGATAATACCAAAACGTAATTACGAAATCTCCCCTGCTTGTATATAATCTGAGTGATTAACTCAACTTGTTTCGCATAAAGCATCTCTCTTAGGGGCGCACTTCTTGCCCTAGCGGTAAAATATAAACCAAGGATACTCGCAATTATGGTGCCAGAGATTCCCGCCAAGCCAATGATTAAGGTTACAGTGTTTGAATCCATAAGTTAATGCGATTTCTGAATACTTTATTCTGTTGCTTACAATTTTTATTCTATAACTAGTTGTTGCTATAAACAAGTAAGAAGTGTTATCTATTCCCACCCTGCCGCCCAGTATCATCCGCGGCTTAGCCCGGAATACAAAGGAGGTAAAGGGGGCAAAACCCCCGGCGTAGCGGCGGATGCCGCAGGGCGGGCCGGGTGGGAAAGAAAATCTACGTGGGGCGGGGTTTAGGGCGGCGGGGCTTAACCCCCTACCCCTCCTTGAGCTTCTTGATAAGCGCCGGCACCACCTGGAAAAGGTCGCCGACGATGCCGTAGGTCGCCACCTCAAAGATGGGCGCATTGGGGTCGTCGTTGATGGCCACGATGATATCCGAGGTCTGCATCCCCGCCAGGTGCTGGATGGCCCCGGAGATGCCGCAGGCGATGTAGAGCCGGGGGCAGACCGTCTTGCCCGTCTGGCCTACCTGGTGGCTGTAAGGAATCCAGCCCTCGTCCACGGCGGCGCGCGAGGCCCCCAGGGCGGCCCCCAGGGCCTCGGCCAGCTCGGCCAGCAGCTTGAAATTCTCCGGCTTGCCCAGGCCACGCCCGCCGGAGACGATGATATCGGCTTCTTCTATCTTGACCACCTCGGTAACCTCATCGATGAAGTCAAGCAGCTCCGTCCGGGCGACGGCGCCCTCTTTCTTAAAATCTACCTTGATGATTTCGCCCTTGCGACCGGCGTCCGGGGCGCCTTTTTTAAAGACGCGGGGGCGGACGGTGGCCATCTGGGGTCGGGCGGAGGGGCAGATAATGGTGGCCATGATGTTACCGCCGAAGGTGGGGCGGGTCTGCCGCAGCAGGCGTTTCTCAGCATCGATGTCCAGGCCGGTACAGTCGGCGGTGAGGCCGGTGTTGAGGATGGCGGCCACGCGGGGGATAAAGGCGCGCCCCAGGGCGGTGGCTCCGGCCAGGACGACCTCCGGCTTGTGCTGGCGGACGAGGGCGACTAACTGGTGGGTGAGATAATCTTCCTGGTTGGCAGCCAGTTCCGGGTTATCAGTTAAATAGACCTTATCGGCGCCGTGGGCGATGAGGCTTGCAACTTCCGCGATGTTGTGCCCCAGGCAGACGGCGGCCAGTTCCGTCCCCAGCGTATCGGCCAGCTCGCGGCCCTTGGCCAAAAGCTCGTAGGCGACGTTCTTGATTTGCCCGCCGCGCTGCTCGGCGTAGACCCAGACGCCGCGGTAGCTCGCGTCGGCGGCTTCGGCCTCACGGGCGGCCTCGATGGTGATGGCCTCCACGGGGCAGGCGTCGCGGCAGGCCCCGCAGAGGGTGCAGCCTTCGGAAAGCACCACTTTATCGTCAACGACCTCCAGCAGCCCGAAGGGACAGACCCCCACGCAGGCGCCGCAGCCGGTACATTTTTCTAGGTCTATCTCGATGCCCATATATGGTGACTATCCTTTAGCCTGGCTCTTTTTCGCTGGCCCGTCTTCCAGCGTGATGGCCCGCCACTGGCAGGTATCCAGGCACTCCCCGCAGGAGATGCAGCCCTCCTTGACGCGGCACTTCATATCAATAACCTCCAGCACCTCCACCGGGCAGACAGGCACGCAGGCCCCGCAGCCGGTGCACTTGAGGGTATCAATTTTGACTCCCATCGGCAGGCCCCTAGCATAAACCGGCTTTCTTCAGTCTGGCGACCAGGCCGTCCACCTGCTGGGGAACATCGCCTTCCAGCATCTCGGCGGTGGTCTCGCGCGACGGGAAGAAGACCTTGATAACCTGCGTTGACGAGCCGGCCAGGCCCACCTTGTCTTCCCCGATGCCGAGGTCGGCCAGCCCCCAGGTGGTGATTGGGGCGCTCTTGGACTTCATGATGCCGCGCAGCGAGGGCAGGCGCGGGACGTTGATTTCCTTGGAGACAGTAATCACCGCCGGGAGATTCGCCGCGATGACTTCGTGGCCTTCTTCGATGAGGCGGCGAACGCGCAGCGAGCCATCCTTAATCTCTTCTATCTCGCCGACGTAGGCGATGAAGGGCATCGCCAGCATCTCGGCCAGCTCCGGGCCGACCTGCCCGGTATCCCCGTCGATGGTCTGCCGCCCGCAGATAATCAGGTCAGTCTCGCCCAGCTTCTTCACCGCCGCGGCCAGGGTGTAGGCCGTCGCCCAGGTATCGGCCCCGGCGAAGGCGCGGTCGGAGAGTAAAATCACCTCGTCGGCGCCGAGGGAGACCGCCTCGCGCAGGGCCGCCTCGGCCTGCGGGGGACCCATCGTCATCACGGTAACCCTGCCGCCGTGCTTTTCTTTAAGGCGCACGCCCTCCTCCAGCGCGTAGGTATCAAAGGGGTTGATGATGTTCTCGATGCCCTGGCGGACGAGCGTGTTAGTCTGGGGGTCTATCTTTACCTCGGTGGTGCCGGGCACCTGTTTCAGGCAGACGACGATGTTCATGCGGTGCGGCCCTTGCGCTTTCTCAGGTTCACGGCGATGGCGTTGCGCAATATCTGGTTGGTGCCCTCGTAAATCTGGAGGATTTTGGCATCGCGCATCATCTTTTCCACGGGGTAATCGCGCATGTAGCCGGAGCCGCCGCAAATCTGCACGGCGTCGGTGGTGACCTTCATGGCCATATCCGAGGCAAAGACCTTGGCGGCCGCCGAGGTCTCGGTGACGTTTTTGGCACCGCTGTCCACGTAGCGGGCGGCGGCGTAGACCAGCGCCCGGGAAGCCTCGACGTTGATGGCCATGTCGGCCAGCATGTTCTGGATGACGGGCATGGTGATGAGCGGCTGGTCGAACTGGACGCGCTGCTCGGCGTAGTCCACGGCGGCCTCCAGCGCCCCCTGGGCCAGCCCCACCGCCTGCGCCCCGATGCCGGGCCGCGAGCGGTCAAAGAGGCGCATCGCCTGGATGAAGCCCAGCCCCTCCCGGCCGATGAGGTTCTCCGCGGGGACGAGGCAGTTCTTGAAGACCAGCTCGCGTGTGGCCGAGGCGCGGATGCCCAGCTTCTTTTCCTTCTTGCCGAAGGTGAAGCCGGGGGTATCTTTCTCCACCAGCAGGGCGCTGGCGCCGCGGGCCCCTTTGGATTTATCGGTCAAAGCGATGATGGTGTATATCTCGGCCTCGCCGCCGTTGGTGATGAACTGCTTGGTGCCGTTGAGGAGGTAGCCGCCCTCGACCTTCTCCGCCGTCGTCTTGATGTTGGCGGCGTCGCTACCGGCCGTCGGCTCGGTGATGGCGAAAGCCCCCAGGCGCTTGCCGGAGGCAATATCGGGCAGGTATTTCTTTTTCTGCTCCTCGGTACCGTACTCCATCAGGGTCAGGCAGCCCAGGGCACTGGCGGCGTAGCTCACCGCCACCCCGCTGCAGACCCGGCTCAGCTCCTCCACCACCAGGCACAGTTCCAGGCAGCCGCCGCCCAGCCCTTCGTACGCCTCCGGGACGAAGACGCGGAAGAGGTCAGCGGCGGCCAGGTCGCGCATGATGTCCCAGGGGAACTCCTCTTTTTCGTCCAGCTCGGCCCGCACCGGCAGGATACGCTCCTCGGCGACGCGGCGGGCCAGGTCGCGGATGGTGGTCTGCTCTTCGGTCAGAAAGTAGTCCAAGCTACGGCTCCTCTCGCCATGAACCGGCCAAAACGTCTCGCCCCACGGTCATCTCATCGGGGACTTTCTCGCGGTGGCCGGATCCGGCGACTCTAGCGTTAAATACAGCTTAAATTATAAGGAGTGCTGGAAACCGAGTCAAGGCGGGGGTAATGTGTTTGTAGTATAATGCTTACATGGTCTGGGAAGCATCGGATATAATAAGTGCCGTTTCTGCCGGACTCTTATTAATAGCTGTAGCAGTATCTTTGTAC
>DAOULO010000033.1:0-14612 GCA_034420195.1 Dehalococcoidales bacterium | reverse complement strand
CCCCCACGATGACCCGCTCCCCGGCCTCCACCTCTTTTTGATCGCGGTAGGCGCTGGCCTGAATCTCCCGTTGGGGGTAGCCTTTCTCGATGGCGGCCAGCGCCCCGCCCATCTTATCTATCTTGGTAATATAATCCTCGGCCGACTTGACAATATCCTGCGTCAGCTTCTCCACCAGGTAGGCGCCGCCCAGCGGGTCGACGCTGTCGGCCACGCCAGATTCAAAGGCCAGTACCTGCTGGGTGCGCAGGGCCGTGGTCACGGCGTCCTCGGCGGGGGTGGCGTAGCCCTCATCGTAGGAGTTGGTGTGCAGCGACTGGGTGCCCCCCAGCACCGCCGCCAGCGCCTGGTAGGCCGTCCGCACGATGTTGTTGAGGGGCTGCGGGGTGGTCAGGGAGCTGCCCGCCGTCTGGGTGTGGAAGCGCAGCATACAACTGCGCGGCTCTCTGGCGCCGAAGCGCTCGCGCATTATCTTCGCCCAGAGGATGCGGGCCGCCCGGAACTTGGCGACCTCCTCCAGTAAATTGTTGTGGGCGTCGAAGAAGAAAGACAGCCGCCCGGCGAAGTCGTCCACGTCGAGGCCGCGGTCAATGGCGGCCCGCACGTAAGCGATGCCGTCGGCCAGGGTGAAGGCCACCTCCTGCACCGCCGTGGCCCCGGCCTCGCGGATGTGGTAGCCGGAGATGCTGATGGTGTTGAAGCGGGGCAGGTGCTCGTTGCAGTAGGCGAAAATATCGGTGGTGAGGCGCAGCGAGGGGGCGGGCGGGTAGATGTAAGTCCCCCGGGCGATGTACTCCTTTAAGATGTCGTTCTGCACCGTTCCATCGAGCTTGGCGAGGGCGACACCCTGCTTTTTCGCCAGGGCGATGTACATCGCCAGCAGCACCGGGGCGGTGGCGTTGATGGTCATCGAGGTGCTGACCTTGTCCAGCGGGATGCCCTTGAAGAGAACTTCCATGTCCCGCAGCGTGTCCACGGGCACGCCCACCTTGCCCACCTCGCCGCGCGAGAGGGGCGAATCGGAGTCGTAGCCGAGCTGGGTGGGCAGGTCGAAGGCGACCGAGAGGCCGGTCTGCCCCTGCTCCAGGAGGTAGCGGTAGCGCCGGTTGGACTCCGCCGCCGAGGCGTAACCGGCGTACTGGCGCATCGTCCAGAGGCGACCGCGGTACATGGTGGGCTGGATGCCCCGCCCGAAGGGATACTCCCCCGGGTAGCCCGGCGAGACTTCCGGGTCAACGCCCTCTAGGTCATCAGCGGTGTAGAGAGGCTTGATTTCCATACCCGAGGTGAGCCGGAAGCTGTCCTGTCGCTCCGGAAAGCGCTTCCGGGCGGGTTCCAGGGCCTCCCTCTCCCATTTCTGGCGGCGGTCGGAGGGCATGCTCACCTCGCGGCGACGGATTATCCTTAAAGACAATAGCAAAACCGCCGGGCGATTACAACCGGCCTAGTTGCGCGATTTGCCGGCAGGCACTAGAATATCACCGAACGCAACGACCCGGCGCCAGCGCCGGTGGGACGGATATTTATGCAGCAATCACTCAAGACGCCGGAGCGCGGCCGACTGTCCGGCTGGCTGGGTGCCCACCTGGAAGCACCGCCGCGGGCCCTGCTTTTCTATTTTGCGGTGCTGCTGCAACTGGTGGCCTCGGCGCTTTCCGGCATCGGCTTCCTCCTCGACGACCCCGCCTACTTCTTCACCGGCACCGCCGTCTGGGTGCTCTGGTTCGTCGCCATGTTTATGATGACCCTGCCCGCGACCGACCGGCTCATCGGGGGCGGGGTCAACTTCTTGCGGCGGGCGGCGGGCGTTATCTTTGTTGTCTTCTTCGCCGTGGGCATCCTGGAAATCTTCGCCATGACCGTCCTCTACCCCACCGTCTCCGACGAGACGAAGACCGGCCAGTTCGGCGAGGTAATGCAGGGACTGAACAAGGTCTTTGTCTATAACGACAGCACCGCCCTCGTCCAGCAGGCCAGCGAGAACCTGCTGGAGGGGAAGAACCCCTATAACAACGCCAATATCATCACCGGCTTGCTCAAGTTCGACGGGGCCTACGACCGGGTCACCCCCCTGCGCGTGGGCCGCTTCACCGATGTCTTTCCCTATCCCACGCCGGAACAGCTGAAAGAGGTCTGGGACGAGGCGATACTTAACCCCACCGCGCCGCCGCCGGAGATCGAATCGCGCGTCTGCTACCCGGCCGGTTCCTTTGTGCTGCCGGCGCCGTTTATCGCCCTGGGCATCAGCGACATCCGCATCGTCTACGGCATCCTCGTCCTGGCCGGGCTGGTCTTCGCCGTCTGGTGGCTGCCGGGGCGGCGGCGTCTCATCTTCATCGGGGCCATGCTCATCAGCCTGGAGATGTGGAACAGCATCGGGGCGGGGGAGACGAGCCTGCTGGGCTTCCCGCTGCTGCTGGTGGCCTGGCTGACGCTGCCGCGGAAGTGGTGGGTATCGGCCATCTTTATGGGGGTGGCCGTGGCCACCAAGCAGACGGCCTGGTTCGTGGCGCCGTTCTACCTGATTCTCTTCCTGCGAACTTACCCGCCGCGGCGGGTGGCGGCGGGGCTGGGTATCATCGTGGCGGCGTTCGCCGCCTTCAACCTGCCCTTCGCCATCGCCGACCCGGGTGCCTGTGTAAGCTCGGTGGCCTCCCCAATGACCGACCCTATGTTCCCCATCGGGGTGGGTCTCGTTACGCTGGTCACCACCGGCCTGGTCAACCTGCAGTCCTCGCTGCCCTTCGTCATCCTGGAGGTGCTGGCCATCGTCGGGGGGTGTATCTGGTACTACCGTAATTGCCGGCGCTACCCGCATACCGGCCTTATCCTGGCGGTGCTGCCGCTCTTCTTCGCCTGGCGCAGCCTGTGGACGTACTTTTTCTACTTGGGCAGCATCGCTCTGGTGGCCGTCCTGGCCGACACGGAGCCTGCGGCGCCGGAATTATCCGCTCGCAAGGCTGTCAACACGTAAGCGGCCCGGCTACTTGAGCGCCGCCAAGGCGAAGTCCAGCCCCAGTTCCTTGAGCCTGGCCGGGGTGGGGATGCCTTCCTTGGTCCAGCCCCGCAGCTGGTAGTACTTATCGAGGAACTCGTCCTGGTGGCTGACGGTTTGCCCCTCGCCGGGGGCCTCCCGGGTGTGCAGGGGCTCGGTGAGGATGCGCCTGGGGAGGGTATCCTGGCGGCGGCCGAAGCCCTCGCGCACGTTGTAGGCCCGCTCCAGGTTCCACAGCCGTGCCCCCACCTGCCAGAGGTATTTCTCGTCGGCCAGTTGCTCGATACCCCGGGCGGCCGCCAGCAGCCCGGGAAGGATCTCGGCGAAGCCCCAGCCGCCGGTGAAAGCACAGGCGACGCCCGTCTCCCGGAAGGCGGTCTCATCCTGGTTGTAGATGACTACGTCGGCGTTTTCCTCGGAGAAGCGGTCGGTGGGGTGGGGTACCGGCGCCCCGAAGATGTCCTGGGCGGCGTACCCGTAGCAGTGGCTGGCCCCGATGCTGGCGGTGGCGTAGTTATAGCCCTGCGACTTGGCCCCCCGCGGCTCGTAGGCGGGCAGCTCCATCCCCTTGACGTGGATGGCGTAGGCCTCCGCCCCTTGGCCGATGGTGGCGGCCGCCCGCACGGTGCCCTCGGCCAGCAGGTCGCCGATGCCCTCGCGGAGGGCGATTTTCTTGACCAAGGCCACCATCGGCTCGTGCCGCCCGTAATTAAGCTCCAGACCGTCGGTATCGTCCTTTTTAAGGATGCCCTTCTCGTAAAGTTCGTAGGCGAAGCCGATGCTGCTGCCGGTGCTGATAGTATCCATCCCGTAGTCGTCGCAGAGCTGGTCGGCGGCGATGCTGGCCTCGATGCTGTCGCTCTCGATGGGGCCGGTGAATGCCCAGATAGACTCGTACTCCGGGCCCTCGCTGTGGGCCCCGGCGTAGATGCCGGCGCTGACGGTGTGCACCTTGCCGCAGCGCGCCGGGCAGGAGTAGCAGCCGATGTCTCCGGTGCGCAGCTTGCGGTACTCGGCGCCGACGAGCTTCTGGTGGTCCGTGTGCTGCCCGTAGCGGAAATTGCGCACCGGGTAGATGCCGATGCTGTTGGTGATATCCTGCGTGGTGGTGGTGCCCCACTCGCGGTGGCTCTGGAAAGCGGGGTTATCGCGGATGGCGGCCACCTGCTGGCGGGCCAGCTTCTCGTAGGTCTTCGGGTCGGCCAAAAAGAGGCGGCGCGAGGCCGTAACGGCCACGGCCTTGAGGTTCTTGGCGCCCATGACCGTGCCGGTGCCGCCGCGGCCGGCGGTGCGGCGGTCGCTGACGATGGCGGCGTACCTTACCCCGTTCTCGCCCGCCGGGCCGATGCAGGCCGTCCGCGTGCTGGAGCCGTGCCGCTCGGTGAGCCAGTCCTGGGTCTGGCGGGTGTCCTTGCCCCAGATGGCGGCGGCGTCGTGTATCTGGCAGCCTTCCGGGGTGAGGTGAACGTAAACGGGTTTCTCGGACTTGCCCTCGACGATGATAAGCTCGTAGCCGGCGAACTTGAGCCAGGCCCCGAAGTCCGCCCCGCAGACGGAGCGGGTGAAGGTGCCGGTGAGGGGGCTGCGGCAGCAGACCATCCAGCGGGAGACCGCCTGAGCGGTGGTGCCCGCCAGCGGGCCGTTCATCATGAGCAGCTTGTTGTCTTCGCCCAGCGGGTCGGCGCCGGGGGGCACCTCGTCGTAGAGGTAGCGGATGCCGTAGCCCCTCCCCCCGATAAAGTCCTCGGCAATTTTGGCCGGGATATCTTCGGTAGTAATCTTCCCGCTGGAGAGATTGATGCGGAGCAGTCGCCCTGTGTTTAACGCCATGGTAGCCTCCCTGATGAGTCAGTCTGGAGATAAATGAGCCCCTAGCCCCCCGCGATGAGGTAGGCAATCTGGATTTTATCGCCGTCGCGCACCGGCCGGGCCAGCCCCTGGGGACGGGTACTCCGCCCGTTGACGAAGACGTCCAGGCCCTTGCGCAGGGCACCCTTCTCGTCGAAGAGGCGCTCCCGCAGGCCGGGGTAACGCGCCAGCAGGTCATCCAGGCATTCCCCGGCGGTGCTGCCGCCGACGGCGATAAGGCGCGAGCCGCCGGTGAAGGGCTCCAGCGAGGGGGGGATGTGAATTTCGATGTTCATTTAGCTCCTGTATTGATTATAGCACTTCCGCTAAAAAATTACGCCCGCGGGTCGCCAGGCTCAAAACGGGTTCAGCCAGAGCCGGTGTCGGGCGCGGTAGTAGACCGCCCCGGCCAGGTAGGCGGGCACCGCCCCGATGGCGGCCAGCACCAGCGCCAGCAGCAGCAGGCCGTAGATAAAGCCCAGCCAGGGGGCGGCCAGCGGGATGAGGCTCTCGCTATCGAAGCTGGTGAGCAGGCCGATGAGATTCAGCAGCAGGAAAGGCACGACGATGCAGCCCAGGCCGGTCAGGGCGGCCTTGAGGTCGGCCAGGCTGAGGCGGATATTGGCGGCGATGCAGACGGCCAGGTAGAGGAATACCCAGAACTGCCAGGCGGCGGCATTTTCGGCGGTGAAGAGTACCCGCAGCATCACCAGCGAGGCCTCGCCCAGCATCCCGAAGAACCCCCCGAAGGAGAAGTCACCGCCGGCCCGGTAGATGGCCAGAACCTCGTCCCAGGCCCGCGCGCCGTCCGGGACGAGCAGGTAAAAGAGGCCGAAGAGGGCGGCCCCGCCCAGCAGCACCGGCCCGATGCCGATGAAGAAATTGCCCAGCACCTGCCAGGGGTTCCAGCGGCTCCAGCTGTGGTTGACGTAGCCCAGCGTCCCCGTGCTAGGCTCCGGCTTGAAAAAGGCGATGCTGTCTATTCTGTGGAGGAAGAGCACGCAGAAGAGGGCGTGCCCCAGCTCGTGCACCGGCGTGCCCAGCCAGGCCACGGCGTAGACGCCGCTCCGCCCGAAGGCCCGCTCCAGCGACTTGAAGGTGACGTGGGAGACGAGCTGGATGGCGGTGCCGAAGATAAAGATACCGGCAAAAAGGGAGACGAGCTGGCCGAAAGTGGCCGCCAGGAGGTCGCGCAGGAAAATGAGGGCGTCCATTTTGGTTGCATCATAGCCGCGCCGCGGGGGGCTGTCAAGGTAGAGACGCCGGGGATGAAAAATTGGTAGAAAATGGCGCCTGTGCTATACTTGCACCGATACTAAAAACCGGAAGGAGAGGACACCCCCATGGAAAAGGAATGGTCGGCCATGACCCGCGAGGAAAAGCGCGATGCCAGGCTCAAGAACTACATCTCGCCGCCGGGCGTAAAGTTCCGCGACGCCCGAGCCGAAAAGATGTATCAAGAGCGGGTGACGCGGCTGCTCAAGGTGGCCATGTGCCAGGAGCCCGACCGCGTGCCGGTGTCCCTGCCCACGGGCAACTATCCGGCCTACTACGCGGGCTACGACTTCAAGCGCATGATGTACGATTACCAGGCCCTGCGCGCCGCCTGGACCAAGTTCATGGAAGACTTTTACGACGATATGGACAGCTTCATGGGGCCGGGCTTCGTCTGGTCGGGCAAGGTGCTGGAAATCCTCAAGTATAAACCTTACACCTGGCCGGGGCACGGCCTGCCCGACAACGTTACCACCTATCAGTTCGTCGAGGAGGCCTACATGCGGGCCGATGAATACGACGCCCTCCTGGCCGACCCTTCCGATTTTTCCTTCCGGGTGCTGGCGCCGCGCAGCATCATTGCCGCCGCGGAGATGGCCAACCTCCCGGCCCTCAACAGCCTGATGGGCATGCCCATGATTATGGCCTTCCCCTTCGCCCAACCCGGGATGCGAGCGGCCTTCCGGGCGCTCATTGAGGCCGGCGAGGAGGTAGAAAAGTGGCAGCAGGAAATTATGCGCTTCAATATGGATTCGCTGGCGGCCGGGTTCCCGGCGCCGCGGGGCGGCCTGGCGGTGGCCCCGTTCGATGTCATCGGGGACTTCCTGCGCGGGACGCAGGGCGCCGTCATCGACATGTTCCGCCAGCCGGAGAAGCTCCTGGAGACCATCGACATGATAACCGAGCAGACCATCCGCCGCCTCATCGACAACGTCAATGCTACCGGCGGCTCCGCGGTGAGCTTCCCCCTGCACAAGGGCGACGACACCTTCATGTCCGATAAACAGTTCGAAAAGTTCTACTGGCCCAGCCTGCGCAAGGTCATCCTGGCCCTCATTGGCGAGGGCATCATGGTATCGCTCTTCGCCGAGGGGAGCTACAACCGCCGCCTGGAATACATCAAGGACTTCCCCAGGGGCTGGGTGACCTGGATGTTCGACCAGACCGATATGGCCAACGCCAAGCGGATTGTCGGGGGAACATGCTGCATCAGCGGCAACGTGCCCGCCTCGGTGGTAATTACCGGCACCCCCGCCGAGGTCAAAGACTGCTGCCGGCGCCTCATCGAGACCTGCGCCCCCGGCGGCGGCTATATCCTCGCCGGCGGCTGCTCGGCTACGGAGGCGAAGAACCCCGCCAACTTCCGCGTCTTCATGGAGGCGGCCCAGGAGTACGGGGTGTACTAAACCCCCCTAGTACTTGGAGGCGCCAATTTCCTCCATCTTGCCGGTGACGACGAAGACCACCCGCTCGCAGATGTTGGTGATGCGGTCGGCGCTGCGCTCCAGGTTGTGGGCCACCCAGATGAGGCGGGTCGCCCGCGTGATGGTCTTGGGGTCTTCGGCCATAAAGGTGAGCAGCTCACGGAAGACCTGGTCGTAGAGCTGGTCAATGGTATCATCCTCGGCGCTGATTTTACGGGCGGCGGCGGCGTCCCGGTTGACGAAGGCGTCCAGGGTGCGGCGCAGCATGTCCACCGTCTGCTCGGCCATGCGCGGGATATCGATAAGCGGCTTGAGGGGCGGCTCGTCGCCGTTGAGGATGGCGATGCGGGCGATGCCCTCGGCGTGGTCGCCGATGCGCTCCATCTCGGTGATGATGTTGAGCACGGCCACGATGATGCGCAGGTCGCTGGCCATGGGCTGCTGGGTGGCGATGAGCTGGACGCACTTCTCCTCAATATCGAACCGTTTCTGGTTTATCTTTTTATCGTCGGCCACCACCCGGCGGGCCAGCGTCAGGTCACGGTTTTTCAGGGCCTCCACGGCGCGCTGGGTGGCCTTGCCTACCATGCTGCCCAGCGCCAGGACGTCGTCCTGGATTTCCCTGAGTCTCTTGTGAAAGTCGGTCCTCGTTTCCATAGCTACCTCCTCTCTCAGCCTAGCCGAAGCGCCCGGTGATGTAGTCCTCGGTGCGCTTGTCTTTGGGGTTGGTGAAGAGCTGCGCCGTCGGGCCGTATTCCACCAGCACGCCGGCCCGGTCGGGCTCCATCATCATGAAGGCCGCCGTGTCCGATACGCGCGCCGCCTGCTGCATGTTATGGGTCACGATGATGATGGTATAGTCCGCCGCCAGGTTCCGCATCAGGTCCTCGATGCGCAGCGTGGCCACCGGGTCGAGGGCACTGCAGGGCTCGTCCATTAAAATCACCTCCGGCTCCACGGCCAGCACCCGGGCGATGCAGAGCCGCTGCTGCTGACCGCCGGAGAGGGCCAGGCCGGACTGCCCCAGCTTGTCCTCCACCTCGTCCCAGAGGGCGGCGTGGCGCAGGCTCTTCTCGACGATTTCCTCCAGCCGGCCGCGTCCCTTGACGCCGTGCCGCTTGGGGCCGTAGGCCACGTTCTCGAAGACGGACATCGGGAAGGGGTTGGGCTTCTGGAAGACCATGCCAATCCTTTTCCGGAGCTCGACGACGTCAATCTTGGTATTGTAAACGGGTATGCCGTCCAGCTCAATATTGCCCTCGACGCGGACGCCGGCGATGAGGTCGTTCATGCGGTTGAAGAGCCGCAGCAGCGAGGACTTGCCGCAGCCGGACGGCCCGATG
Source organism: Dehalococcoidales bacterium (assembly GCA_034420195.1). Lineage (GTDB taxonomy): Bacteria > Chloroflexota > Dehalococcoidia > Dehalococcoidales > RBG-16-60-22 > DAOUEH01. Next base: position 5,727 of record DAOULO010000033.1, on the reverse strand, counting down.
ATGGCGGTAATAGAGCACGACGGGATGTCCAGGGTGATGTCCCGCAGCGCCTGAAAGGCGCCGTAGTAGAGGTTGATTTGCTCCGCCATGAGCTTGGTAGCGCATGCCTCGGCGGGACGGGTACTGTTTTTCGGTACGGTAATATTGATTTCCATTATGTTTGCCTCTGTCTCGTTTTAATGCGGATGGCCGCCGCCAGCACGTCAAAGGAGAGCACCACGATGAGCAGCACCAGGGCCACGCCCCACATCGTCTGCTCGGGCATGTTGGGAACGTGGGCGGCCACCGTGTAAAGGTGATAGGGCAGGGCCATGAACTGGTCGAAGGGGGAAGCGGGTAGCCCCGGCAGGAGGAAGGCCGCCCCCACCACCAGTATCGGCGCCGTCTCCCCGGCGGCGCGGCTGATGGCCAGCACCGCCCCGGTGATGATGCCCGGCATGGCCCGGGGCAGGACGATATGGCGCACCGTCTGCCACTTGGTGACGCCGACGGCCAGGCTGCCCTCGCGGTATTCCCGCGGCACGGCCAGGATGGCCTCGCGGGAGGTGGTGATGACCATCGCCAGGGCCTGGGCGGCCAGGGTGAGGCTGGCGGCCAGCAGCGACAGGCCGAACTGAAAGGCCAGCACGAAGACGCTGAGGCCGAACAGCCCGAAGACGATGCTGGGCACCCCGGCCAGGTTGACGATGGCCAGGTTGATGAGCCGGGTCAGCCAGTTATCGCGGGCGTACTCGGTGAGGTAGATACCGGCCATCACCCCCACCGGCAGGGAGAAGAGCAACGTGCCGAACATGAGGTAAAAGGTGCCGATGATGGCGGGTAAAATGCCGCCGGCCTTGCCCGCCTGCGAGGGGAACTGGGTGATGAAGTTCCAGGTAAGGGCGCCGCCGCCCTTGATGATGGTGTAGATGATAATGAACAGGACGGGCGTGATGGAAATAACCGCCGCCAGCGCCAGAAAGGTAAAAGCGGTGCGCTGGGAAATACGGCGCGAATCAAACCTCGATATCTTCATCGGCTACCTGGCGGACTTCCTTTTCTGGCGTTCCAGCACCCTCTCGGCGATGATGTTCACCGCCAGGGTGAGAATGAACAGGATGAGGCCTATGGCGAAGATGGCCTGGTACTGCCGGCCGCCGCGGACGGCGTTGCCGATGCCGGAGGCAATGGCCGCCGTCATCGTCGTCATGGGGTCGGTGGGCGAGACCGGCACGGCCAGGGCACCGCCGGCCACCATGAGCACCGTCATCGTCTCGCCAATGGCCCGGCCGACCCCCAGCATGACGGCGGCGGCGATGCCGGACAGGGCCGAAGGGATGCAGACGTGCCAGACCGTCTCCCACCGGGTCGCCCCCAGGGCGTAAGACGCCTCCTTGAACTCGTGAGGGACGGCGTGCAGGGCGTCCTCGGAGACGCTGATGATAATGGGCAGGCTCATCATGGAGAGCATGATGGCGGCGGTGAGACCGGTGAGCCCGGTATTGAGGTTAAACAGGCTCTGCACCAGCGGCGAGAGCAGCGCCAGCCCGATGAAGCCCATCATCACCGAGGGTATGCCCGCCAGCAGCTCGATGACGGGCTTGACTACCTCGGCGACGCGCCGGGGGGCCACCTCCGATAGATAGGCGGCGCAGGCTACCCCGATGGGTACGGCCACCGCCGTGGCGATGAGGGTAATCATCAGGGTGGAGACGAAGAAGGCGGCGATGCCGAAGGTGGGCGGGTCGGAGACGGGGTACCAGCTGGTGCCGAAGAGGAACTCCCAGGGCGGGGTGTGGGCGAAGATGGGCAGCCCCTCCTTGACCAGGATGTAGATAATGCCCATGAGGACGAAAATCGCCAGCAGACCGGCCAGCCATATCCAGCCTTCAATGACTTTCTCGCCCAACCGCAACCGCCGTCCGAGACCCAGCCTGGAAATCCCGGCGGCGGTGGGGGCCGTATTTTCTTTTTGCATTAACTACGTTTGTTCAGGCTATCTCTAGCGGGTTACTGCAGTGGTACGAAACCGACGGCGACCACTTCCTCCTGACCGGCGGTGGACAGGCAGTAATCGATGTAGGCCTTGATGACGCCCTGGGGCATGCCGTTGGTGTAGTACATCAGCGGGCGGGCGACCGGGTAAGTGCCGTCCAGGGCGGTGGCGATGCTGGGTTGTACCGCCGTATCGTCGGCGGTTTGCTTCACGGCGATGGTTTTCACCGTCTCGTCCACGTAGCCCAGACCGGCGTAGAAGATGGCGTTGGGGTTACCGGCCACCTGCGATACTCCCTCTTGGGTCGAGGGGAGTTGCAGCACCTTGTTGCCGTACTCCAGGGTCTTGTCGGCGGTGGTCAGGCCGGCCATCTGCACCACGTGCTCCTTGAAGAAGACGTGCGTGCCGGAGTTGGTATCGCGCGCGATGGCCACGATGGGCGCGTCGTTGCCGCCGACCTCGCTCCAGTTGGTTATCTGGTTGGTGTAGATGCCGGAAAGCTGGGCGATGGTCAGCTCGGAGACCGGGTTGGCGGGATTGACGACCACGGAGAGCGCGTCGGTGGCGACCTGGGTCTCGTAGGGTTCGACGCCGTTGGCCTGCGCCAGCTCGACCTCGCTGGACTTAATCAGCCGCGACGCCTGGCAGATATCGGTGGTGCCGTCGATGAGGGCGGCGATGCCGACGCCGGAGCCGGGGCCGCTGACGGCGATGCTGACGCCGGGGTTGGCCTTCATGAATTCCTCCGACCAGACCGCGCTCAGCGGGGTCACCGTGTTGGAGCCGATAATCTTGAACGAGCCGGTCAGTTCGGCGTCCCCGTTGCTCGGGGAGGTGGTGGTTGCCGGTGTGGTGCCGCCGCAGGCGGTAAGGGCCAGGGCGGTGCCTATCACCAGCGCCAGGGGTATGAGCCATTTTTTGTTAAACCGCAATTTTTACTCCTTTTCGCTTGTTTCGCTTGCCTCTAGTAAAAATTATAAGCGGTGGAGTTTAAAGGCGGTTTAAGGCTGTGTTAAGGTTTGGTTAAATCTGGGGGCTGGCGGCGGGGGAGGCGGAAACGGAAGGTGGAGCCCTGGCCTGCTTCGCTCTCGACGCCGATATCACCGCCGTGGGCGGCTACGGTGTGCTTGGCGATGGCCAGCCCCAGGCCGCTGCCGCCGCCGCTGCGGGCCTTATCGGCCTTGTAGAAGCGCTCGAAGACGTGGGGCAGGTCGTCCGCCGGGATGCCGATGCCGCTATCGGCGACGTTGACGGTGACCGAGCGCTTGTCGAAATTCGTGGCGACGGTTACTTTACCCTTGGGTCGGTTGAACTTGATGGCGTTGTGAACCAGGTTGACGATGGTCTGGCGGATTCTGTCCCGGTCGGCGGGAACCTCCGGCAGGTCGGAGGCGAGCTTCTTGGCCAGTCTGACCTCCTGCCTGGCCGCCAGCGGCTTGAGGTCGGTCAGCACGCCGTCTATCAGCGCGTTGAGGTCAACCGGCTCCATCTTGAGCTCGGCCTGGCCGGTCTCGATGCGGGAAAGCTGGGTCAGCTCGGTGACAATCTGGGTGAGGCGGTCGGCCTCGCCGACGATTTTGGCCAGAAATTCCGCGGCCGCCTTTTTATCATCAATGGCGCCCTGGAGCGTTTCGGCCATGGCCTTGATACCGGCGATGGGCGTCCGCAGCTCGTGGGAGATGTTGCCGATGAGATCCCGCCGCATCGTCTGCAGGTCTTTGAGCTCGGTCAGGTCCTGGAAGAGGAGCAGCACGCCGCGGGGGCGGCCGCTGTCCCCGGTGGGGACGGCGATGGCCCGCAGGAACCGCCGGGCGACGGCGGACTCGAACTGGATGTTCTGCTCACGTCCGGTTTGCAGGCAGCGCTTGAGCACCTCGTCGACCTCGTGGTCGTGGACGACCTCGATGAGGGGCTGTCCGGCGGCCGCATCAGTCTCAAAACCAAAGAGCCGTCCCGCCGCCGGGTTGGCCAGGGCCAGGTTGCCGTCGGCATCGGTCATGATGACGCCGTCGGCCATGTTGTCCAGGATATCGGCCAGTCGGGTCTTCTCCGTGGATATGGCCGCCACCATCTGCTGGAGGTTGGCGGACATCTCGTTAAAGGCGCGGGCGAGCTGGCCGATTTCGCCCTTGCCCGCCACGGTAATCCGCTGCCCCAGCTCCCCGGCGGCCATCCCCTGCGCCGCCCGGGTAAGCTGGCGGACGGGTCGCGTCGTGGTGCGGGCGATGAGCCAGGCCGCCAGTACCGCCAGCGCCGCGACGATGACCGTGACCAGGATAATCGTCCGCGTCACGCGGCCCACGCTGGCTTCGACCTCGGCGGTGGGCAGCGCCACCCGGGCTATCCCCAACAGCTCGCCCTGGCTGGTGACCGGCACGGCCACGTAGAGCATCGGGCGCTGCAGGGTGGTGGAAAAGCGCTGGCTCTCCCCGATGCCGTAAGTCAGGGCGTCGCTGACCTCGGGGCGCCCGGCGTGGTTTTCCATGACGGCGGGGTCTTCCAGCGAGTCGCCCAGGACGGTGCCGTCCGGGGCGATGAGGGTGATGCGGCTATCGATTTCCGCGCCCAGCTGCTTGGCCAGGGCGTCGGCATCACCCCCGGCCAGCAGGGCGGGCTGACTGGCCTCCGCCGTCAGGCGGGCCGCCTGCTCCAGTTGCAGGCGCAGGCTTTCGAGCTCGGAGTCCCTGACCGAGTTGGTGAGGTATATCCCCAGCACGGTCATGCTGGCCACGATGAGGACGATGAACGGGACGGCGATACGCCACTGGATGCTGCGCAAAGCTAACCCTCCAGTTTGTAGCCCGTGCCGCGGACGGTGACGAGGTGCACGGGGTGGCCGGGGTCGGCCTCTATTTTCTGGCGGAGCCAGCGGACGTGCACGTCGACGGTGCGGGTATCGCCGGCATAGTCGTAGCCCCAGACCTTCTCCAAAAGCTGCTCGCGGCGGAAGACCAGCCCCCGGTGGCGGGTCAGAAAGGCCAGCAGGTCAAACTCCTTGGGCGATAGCTCCAGCGCCGTCCCGGCCAGGGTGGCCCGGTGCTGGGCGATGTCCAGCGTAAGCTCGCCGATTTGCAGTGGGGCCGTGGCGGCGGCCGCCGGGGCCGCCGCCATCTGCTGGCGGCGGAGCATCGCCCGGACGCGGGCGGTCAGCTCCCGCATGCTGAAGGGCTTGGTCATGTAGTCGTCGGCGCCGATTTCCAGCCCCACGATTTTGTCCGTCTCGTCGGCCCGGGCGGTGAGCATGAGGATGGGGGCGGTCATTTCCTTGCGGAGGATGCGGCAGACTTCGAAGCCGCTTATCTTGGGGAGCATGATGTCCAGGACGATGAGGTCGGGCTTTTCCCGGCGGGCGGCGGCCAGGGCCTGCTCGCCATCGCTGGCGGTGACGACATCGTAGCTCTCCTTGCGGAGATTGTAGCGCAGCGTCTCCAGCAGGTTGGGGTCGTCTTCGACCACTAAAAGCTTGCTGTCCGTCATGGCCTCTCTACTGGTAGTATAGGGCTTACCGCCCGCTGAAGCAATGCGGGCCCGGCGGCACCGCAGTTGACGAGCGGCCAAACTTGCACTATGCTTCTGGTGCGGCCATCTTGCGAACGCGGCCAACCGGCCTGAGGGGGACGATGAAGAATATTGCCATTACGGGCATCTCCGGGTACGTCGGCACACGGCTGCTGGCCCGCCTCGACGGCGATGACGGCGTGGCTAAAATCATCGGCATCGATACCCGGGAGCCTGACTACGCTTCCCCCAAG
>DAOULO010000032.1:0-35190 GCA_034420195.1 Dehalococcoidales bacterium | reverse complement strand
GGTCTGCCCGGCGCCGAAGGGCTCTTCCACCTCCCGCACCTCGGTCTTCTGCAGGGCCCGGATTTCGGTGGCGAACTTCTCCAATGACCCGGCCAGGATGGCCAGGGTGGTGACGAACTGGGCGTGGCGGTCGCGCTGGATGACCTGGTTGGATATCGGGGTGGGCGTCAGGCCCAGCTTGCGGCAGGCCTTGACCTCAATCTCCGGGGTGACGGTAGCGTAGGTGCCCACCGCCCCGGAAATCTTGCCCACGGTGATGGCCTTTTTGGCCTCGGTGAGCCGCTGCAGATTGCGCCGCATCTCCTCCATCCAGAGGGCCAGCTTGAGGCCGAAGGTGGTCGGCTCGGCGTGGATGCCGTGGGTACGGCCAATCATGATGGTGTACTTATGCTCGATGGCGCGCTGCGCCAGCACCGCCGTCAGCTCCTTGACGCCCTTGATGAGCAGGTCTGCGGCCTCGACCAGCTGCAGGCTGGTGGCCGTATCGATGACGTCCGAGGAGGTCAGGCCCAGGTGGATAAAGCGCGATTCGTCGCCGAGGCTTTCGGCCACGGACGCGAGGAAGGCGGTGACGTCGTGGTGGGTCTCCTTGAGGATTTCCCCCATGCGCTTGAGGTTACACTTGGCCAGCTTGATTTTGGGGATGGCCTGGCGGGGGATGACGCCGGCCTCGGCCCAGGCGTCGCAGACGGCAATCTCCACCTCCAGCCACTTGTCGTACTTGTTCTCGTCCGACCAGACCCGCTTCATCTCGGGGCGGGAATAACGCTCAATCATGACGCCCTCCTTTGGCGCGGCTCATCCGGCAGGCTATTTATTATTCAACTCGCGGCGGTAGTCTTCGTAAGTTTTTCTGATTTTGTCATGCTTGAGACCGAGTATCTCGGCGGTCAGGTAGGCGGCGTTGCGGGCCCCGGGGCTGCCGATGGCCATGCAGGCCACCGGTATGCCGGCGGGCATCTGGACGATGGAGTAGAGGGCATCGACCCCTTTGAGTTCGCCGGAGGCTAAAGGTACGCCGATGACGGGCAGGGTCGTCCAGCTGGCCAGGACGCCGGGGAGGTGGGCGGCCATCCCCGCCGCGGCGATGATGACCTCGATGCCGCGCCCGCGGGCGCCGGAGGCGTACTCGCGGGCCTTGTCCGGCGTGCGGTGGGCGGAGATGACGTTGGTCTCGTACTCGATGCCGAGCCGGGTGAGGACGTCCAGCGCCGGCTGGAGCGCCTCGGCGTCGGATTGGGAGCCCATGACAACCGCGACTAAAGGCATCTGATTAACCTCGCCTGTCTTTGTTTTTACCACCCCGCTACCCCTCGTAGTTATCTATTCCCACCCAGGCCGCCCTCGCGGCATCCGCCGCTTATCCCTTAGTTTACCCCACCTAGCTTTCCTTCTTCTTGCTAGGTTTGCTATCATCATATGAAATACTAAAATGATGTCCGCAGTCGATGCACTGAAATTGATATAGCTTCGATGTCTCACTTAGCATCTTAGTTCTGGCAGAGTTACAAACGGGACATTTTACTAACACTTTTATGCCTCTTTAGCTGTGCTCATTCCTTTATATCGGCGATATCCTTCCGGTACTGGCAGCCCTCGAAGTGGATGCGTGGGATATTATCATACACCTTGCGGCGCGCCTCGGCCAGGTCCTGGCCGGTGGCCACCACGGTGAGCACGCGGCCGCCGTAAGTAAGTATCTGGCCCTCCGGATTGATGCGCGTCCCGGCGTGGAAGACGATGATGTCTTTATCCAAGTCTTTCAGGCCTCTGATGGGGAAACCGGTCTTATAGGTGCCGGGGTAGCCGCCGGAGGCCATGACGACGCCGACGCAGGCCTGGTCGCTCCAGCGTACCTCTATATCGCCGATTTTATTACCGAGCACGGCCATCATGATGTCGACGAGGTCGGTCTGGAGGCGGGGCAGGACGACCTGCGCCTCGGGGTCGCCGAGGCGGGCGTTGAACTCGATGACCTTGGGCACCTTGTTGGTTATCATCAGCCCGCCGTAGAGGATGCCCTTGTAAAGGCGCCCTTCGTCGGCCAGGGCCAGGATGGCCGGCTCCATGATGGTGTGGTCGATGACGTGGCCCAGGGCCGGGGTATAGCCGGGCGGGGGGCTGTAGCTGCCCATGCCGCCGGTATTGGGGCCTTTATCGCCGTCGTAGATGCGCTTGTAGTCACAGGCGGGCACCATGGGGATCAGCTTCTGGCCGTCGGTGAAGACGAAATAGCTCATCTCCCAGCCGTGGAGATGCTCCTCGATGAGCACCTTAGTTCCGGCCTCGCCGAGTGTTTTGGCCTTCATGAGTTTCTGGAGGGCGGCCTCGGCGTCGGCGACGGACGCGGCGATGGTGACCCCCTTGCCGGCGGCCAGCCCGTCGGCCTTGATGACGATGGGCGGCTCCTGCTTGCGGACGTAGGCCCGGGCCCGGTCGTAGTCGGTAAAGGCGGCCCCCGCGGCACCAGGGATGGCGTGGCGCTGCATGAGGTTCCTGGCGAAGACCTTGCTGGATTCTATCTCGGCGGCCCGTTTGGTGGCCCCGAAGATGGCCAGGCCGTTGGCCATAAAGCTATCGGCGATGCCGGCGGCCAGGGGCCCCTCCGGGCCGACTACGGTCAGCTCGATGCGGTTGTCGCGGGCGAACTTCACCAGTTCGTCAACGTCGTTCGCCTTGAAATCGATGTTATGGGCCAGTTGCACCGTGCCGGCGTTGCCGGGGGCAACGTATATCTCCTCGGCCTTGGGGCTCTGGGCCAGCTTCCAGACCAGGGCGTGCTCTCTGGCCCCGCTCCCGACTACCAGAATCTTAATCGGCCTGGTCTCCTTTCGCCATTATCTTCACCAACGCCGCAGACAGCTACTCGTTAGCCTCGAAGGTATAATGCCCTTCGTTGGGGGCCTTATCGGCCAGGAGCAGGTCATTGGGGTCTCCCCGGCTGCCGTAGATTCTCACGGCGAAGGTGTATTCGAACTCATCGGGCAGTCCGATACTTGCCGGGATATAGAATTCGATGACGTTATCATTAATTTGATATTCCAGTGCTCCCTCGGCGCCGCTAGCGATGTTCAGATAATTTCCGGTATAGTCCGCGTCAATCAGGTCAACCCGGAACATATAGTCCGGGCCGGTATCATTGCATATGACTGGCCAGTCCCAGCCGGTAGCGGTGCTGCGGTCGGCATCAACGAGGAGGTCCCACTCGATAAACATCTCTTCGTACTCGGTTTCCGCCGGCAGCTGGTCTTCGAGCACGATTCGGGTGGTATACTCTCCTCCCGACAGGCTTAGCTCGGCATTGATGATGTCAACGTACCGGATGGTGCCGCCCGTCCAGGGGACTTCTTCCTCCCCGTATTCGCCGCCCAGGTAAAACAGGTCTTCGGACGGGTCGGAGAATCCCGTCGTCGGCTCGGGCGTCGTTGGCTCTGGTGTAGAGGTTGGTTCGGTAGTGGTCGGCTCGGGTGTCGTCGGCTCCGGGGTAGAGGTTGGTTCCGGAGTAGAGGTTGGCTCGGTGGTGGTTGGTGGCGATGTCGTTGGTGGGGATGTGGTCGGTGGGGTCGTGGTCTCCGTGGTTGAATCGGATTGGCAGGCCACCAAGGTCAGCGAGAGAATCACGAGTAAAGTCACGGGAATAATCATGATTTTACGCATTATCCTGACTCCTTTCCAGAGCTAGTCCTCAATCCAGTAGCGGATATTCACCCGGGACTGCGACGGGGAAGTGCCGTCGGTACTGAGGTGGGGCTTCATCTCGTAGTAGCCAGCGCCCCACCCGTAGTCCTGCGGGCTAAAGGCGATGTTGCCCTCGCTGGAGGCGAAGGCGTAACCCTCCACGAAGCTCTCGCCGCCGTTGCGGACGCCGATGTATTTATTGCTGGGGGTAAGGAAAGCAAAGTATATATCGTCGCCCTGCTCCACCGTCCAGGTGAGGTGCAGGGTCTGCTTGTTTTCGATGTAGACGCTGAACGAGGCCTCGTCGTAATCCTCGCCCGGCGGCACCTCCAGCGTGGGGGTAAGCTCAAAATACTCCGGCGAGCTCGGGGCGGCGGTGGTCGTGACGGGCAGAGTGGGCGGTGGGGTCGTGGTGGCGTCCGGGTTGGTTAGGGGCGCCGAGATAATATCGGTGGGGGTGGTCGTCCGCGGCGAGCCGCAGGCGGCGAGAATAAAGGGGAGGATGAGCAGTAAGGTAGCTATAATGAGGGTTGTTTTACGCATTATTCAGCCTCGGTGGTCGGCTACTCCCGTGGCGATTTCCCCGGCCCACGCCTCTTCCCGGATACAACGGCTTAATTCGTTGGCTTGCCCTTTGATGGCGTTTTTCTTCATCATGTCCTAGTGGGTAATCACCCCCACATAGTAAGTAATAAGCCCCCCGGCCACCGCCTGGGCCAGCGCCAGGGTAAAGATGACCGAATCGAACCACTTGCGCGCCTGGCGGACGTACCAAAAGATGATAACCAGGCCGACCACGATGGCCGCCACGAAATGGCCGTTGAAGTAGCCGGTGACCCAGCCGATGAGTATTGCCGGCGCGATGAACCAGATGACCGACAGGAAGAACAAAAGTGAGATGCCTGCTATTTGGGGCCTCCTTTAGTATTTACTCCCATTCGATATATACTTTTATATACCAATCTCCATGAAAAGTTGGCTAGAAGGTGATGACTGAATAAATCTTAACTCTGAATCTTTAATATAGTCTCTATTCTTTTCTATCGCTATCCAGTACCGTCCTAATTGCTCAGCCACAGCGCCCGTCGTATTTGAGCCTGCGAACGGATCCATGACCATATCTCCTGGATCGGTGAGAAAAGCTATAAAAAATTCAGGAAGTGTTGACGGAAAGCGTGCCGGATGGATTTTTCTACCAAGTTGTTTGCTGAGTTTGATGTAGTTGCTATTACTCTCATTATTACCACATTCAATTAGATTGCCTGGAATAGATCCACCTATATTCCTTGAAAATTTTTCAGTTATATTGTGTCCGGAAGGTCTCCTTGTTTTCTTTATTCCTCGACTGATCAATCGCTTCATATCTTTGCTGTAAGGTTGCAGTACCTTTTTATTATCTGCTTTCGGAAATTTTGAAGGAGAAAACCAGAAGATATACTCGACACAATCCTTAACTCTTATACGGCGAACATTAACCCACTCTGCCGGTACTGGTAGTTTTGCAGGGTTATACCAAAAGAAATCCTGTGCAAGATAAAAACCAACTTCATCACATAAAGCTATTAAAAGTTTATATACATAAAGAGATTTTGTTGGGGCAGAAGGTGTCCAGCTACCACCTATATTAAGGACGAAGCTGCCCTCTGGTTTAAGTATACGTTTAATTTCATGTGCAAATGGAAGAAACCATTCTTTATAATTATCTTGATTTACATTTCCGTATTCTTTCTTGAAATGCAGCCCATAGGGAGGGGATGTTATAACTAGGTCAATAGTCTCGGGAGCTATTGTTGGTAGGAATTCCAAGCTATCGGCACAATACGCCTTACCCCATTTAGTTACATATACAGGTTCTATTATCATATTTACTTCCTTAGAGAGAGCCAATAAGCTCTCCCAGACTTTTATACCAAGGAGTAACGTCGTCTGATTCTACTAAAGGAACTCGATGCATCACTGCGAGTTTATTGGTATGATGTGAATGGCGTGTGAGGTCGTTGATCTTTATGAAAAGGAAATCACTCCAATTTCCAGTTTTCTTTCCGAGGCAGACTGCTAATATGTCAAATTGATTCATCCCGTAATAGCGACTACTAGAGTCACTCTTTGCTGCTCTAGTTTTTTGAGTCTCCACTTGGTAGCATGCCAATTTCCCTTTACTTCTATAATCTGTATTTCTTACGTTTTTACACTCGATTAGTAATGGCTTATTGCTCTTTCTTGTCCATATTGTAAAATCAGGGTAGCCATTCAAGTCATGCTCTTCGCTCTTTGCTAAAATCCCCCTATCTTGTAACGCCATTATCTTTTTTTGTAAGTGTACTTCTGCCACAGCTCCTTCTAGGGCAACCTTTAGCCGAAAGCGGTTATGAACTGCATTGAGGAGTTCATCTGCCGAGAGTCCATATTCAATTTCAAGAGGATGTGACATAGTGCTTCCCTCATTCCCACTCAATCGTTGAGGGGGGCTTGGAGGTAATATCATAGACGACGCGGTTGATGCCGTCCACCTCGTTGACGATGCGGTTGGAGACGCGGGCCAGCAGGTCGTAGGGGAGGCGGGCCCAGTCGGCGGTCATGGCGTCGTCGGAGGTTACGGCGCGGACGGCGGCCAGGTAGTTGTAGGTGCGGAAGTCGCCCATGACGCCCACGGAGCGGACGTCGGTGAGGACGCAGAAGCTCTGCCAGAGCTGGCGGTAGAGGTTGGCCTTCTTAATCTCGGCCATGAGGATAAAATCGGCGGCACGAAGGATTTCCAGCTTCTCGCGTGTCACCTCGCCGATGCAGCGGATGGCCAGCCCCGGCCCGGGGAAGGGCTGGCGCCAGACCATCTCCTCGGGCAGGCCCAGCTCGGCGCCCACCAGCCGCACCTCGTCCTTGAAGAGGTAGCGCAGCGGCTCCAGCAGGCTCAGGGTCATGCGGGCGGGCAGGCCGCCGACGTTATGGTGCGACTTTATCTTGGCCGAGGCGGAGGAGACGGAAGAAACGCTCTCGATAACGTCGGGGTAGAGGGTGCCCTGGGCCAGGAAGTCCACCTTGCCGATGCGGTTGGCCTCATCCTCGAAGACGTGGATGAACTCCTCGCCGATTATCTTGCGCTTGGCCTCGGGGTCGGTGACGCCCTTGAGGCGGTTGAGAAATCTATCGGTGGCGTCCACGTAAACGATGTTCATGCCCAGGTTCTGCTCGAAGACGGCCAGCGTCCGCTCGGCCTCCTCGCGGCGCAAGAGGCCGTTATTGACGAAGATGCAGGTCAACTGGTCGCCGATGGCACGGTGAATGAGGGTGGCCACCACCGAGGAGTCCACCCCGCCGGAGAGGGCGTTGATGACCTTGCCCTGGCCCACCTGCTCGCGGATGCGCCGCATGCTCTCGGCGACGAAGCTGCCGATGGTCCAGTTGCCGCGGCAGCCGCATACCTTGTAGACGAAATTCTTGAGGATGGTCTTGCCCCCGGGGGTGTGGGCCACCTCGGGGTGGAACTGGAGGCCGTAGACATTCTGGTCGTTGCCGATGACGGCGTAGGGCGAGTTCTCCGTGTAGGCGATGGGCTGGAAGCCCGGCGGCATTTCTTCAATTTTATCGCCGTGGCTCATCCAGACGGTGGTCGATTCGGGCAGGTCGGCAAAGAGCGGCGAGTTGGGGTCGTTGATATGCAGCACGGCGTGGCCGTACTCCCGCTTGGTGCCCGGCGCGACCTCGCCGCCGAGCTGCTTGGTGATGACCTGCATCCCGTAGCAGATGCCCAGCACCGGCAGCTTGCTCTCGTAGACGTAGGCGGGGGCCAGGGGGGCGTCCTTGGCGTAGACGCTGGCCGGGCCGCCGGAAAGAATAAACCCCTTGGGGTTGAGGGGGGCGATTTTCTCCCAGGGGGTGTCGTGCGGCATCAGCTCGCAGTAGACCTGGCTTTCACGGACGCGGCGGGCGATGAGCAGGTTGTACTGCGAGCCGAAGTCGAGGACGATGATGGCCTCGCGCTCGGCGCCGGAGACCCCCTCGACGGTGGCCGCCGGCTGCTCCCCACCGATTTCCTTGGCTATCTCCAGATAGGTGGAGACCTCAATATCATCGGTGGTGGCAATACGGTGGCGGTCGTCCGGAGGCGGCTTTTGCTTTTCCTTAACCATGTTTTATAGAACAAATTTACCACTCCGGCGTCTTTTTGGCAACTCCCGCCGGGCGGATTTTGAGCCTGCAGCGCCCGCCTCCGGTGGAAAAAATTTTCGGGTCGCCTCCGTCCATCGTAAGCCGCACCCGGCCTGAAAGCCGCCCCGCCGACATGATATACTGTTTCCGGTATGGACAGAGCCTTCCGCCGCACCTTTATCAGCCGCAGTCCCACCGCCACGGCTGCCCTCGGCCGCCGCCTGGGGGAGCGTCTCCGGGCGGGCAGCGTTATCGCCCTCACCGGCGAGCTCGGCTGCGGCAAGACGCTGCTGATGCGGGGCATCGGCGTGGGACTGGGCGTCCCTCCGCGGCAGGTCAACAGCCCCACCTTCGTCCTTGTCAACGAGTACCGCGGGCGGCTGCCCGTCTGGCACCTGGATTTATACCGCCTCAGCGGGGAGGCTGACGCCGTCGAGCTGGGCCTGAGCGACTATCTGGCCCGCGCCGGGGAGGGGGTGATGGTCGTGGAGTGGGCGGAGAAGATACCCTCGCTGCTGCCTGACGAACGGCTCGACGTGGTCTTTGAGGTCACCGGCAAGCGACAGCGCCGCCTGGATTTGACCGCTTCCGGCGAGCGGTTCGCCGGAATACTGGAGGGACTGGATAAACCATGATTATCCTCGGCATTGATACCTCGGCCTACGCCAACGCCGTCGGCGTTACCGACGGCGATAGGGTGCTGGCCGATAGTCTCTACGAAACCAGGACGGACGCGCTGGAGCAAATCGTGGCCAATATTGATGATACCCTCAAGAGCGCCGAGCTGACCCTGAAGAATGTGGATGGCATCGGGGTGGGGCTGGGGCCGGGCTCGTGGACGGGCATCCGGGTGGGGGTGACGGTGGGCAAGATGCTGGCCTTTGCCAGCGGCAAGCCGGTGGCGGGCGTACCCACCCTGGAAGCGCTGGCTTACGCCGCCCGCCACGAGACATTACCCGTCTGGGCGGTTATCCCCGCCGGAACGGGCGATACCGTCTACGCCGCGGGTTATGACTTTAAGGATGGATTGCCGGTAAGGCACGGCGACTATTACGTGGGCAGTGTTCAAGGATTAACTGGGGTGTTAAAAGACTCGGCCACACTGGTCGGGGAGAATGCACCAGCGTATGCCGAAATCATCGGAGTAGCGGGGGTTAAGGCCATCGAGGCCAGGCCCGGTGGGGCGGCGGTGGCCCGTCTGGCGGGCGCGCGGCTGGCGCGCGGCGAGAGCGACGATACCCTGGTGCTGACGCCTCTCTATCTCAAGGAGTCTACGGCTAAGGCCTTTGTCAATCGCTACGCCGCCCGGGCGAAGGGAAAGCCATAAAATGCTGGTTTTGGGCATCGAGACATCCTGCGACGAGACGGCAGCAGCCCTGGTGGCCGACGGTAAGGAGATATACTCTAGCATCATCGCCACGCAACTGGACTTACTTAAGAAATACGGCGGCGTGGTGCCGGAGGTGGCCGCCCGGCGGCATACCGAGCTCATCGGCTACGTGATTCAGGAGGCGCTGGATAAGGCCGATAAGACCCTTAACGATATCGAGGCCGTGGCGGTGACTGCCTGGCAGGGGCTGGTGGGCTGCCTGCTGGTGGGCGTGGCGGCGGCCAAGTCGCTGAGCTACGCGCGCCGACTGCCCCTGGTCGGGGTGCACCACATCGAGGGTCATGTCTACGCCAACCGCCTCAGCCACCCCGGAATGCCCCTGCCCCATGTCTGCCTGACCGTCTCCGGTGGGCACACCATGCTCCTTTACGTGGGGGAAAACGGCGGCTACGAGCTGCTGGGTACCACTCTGGACGATGCTGCCGGTGAGGCCTTCGACAAAATCGCCAAGTTCCTCGGGCTGGGGTTCCCCGGCGGGCCTGTGATTGATAAGCTGGCGAAGGAAGGCGACCGCAAAGCCTTTAATTTCCCGCGCCCCATGCTCCGCGCCGCTAACTACGATTTCTCCTTCAGCGGGCTGAAGACAGCCGTTATCAATATGTTCAAGGCCGAGGTCGCCCGCAGCGCGGCCCTGCCCCTGGCCGATATCGCCGCCAGCTTCCAGGAGGCCGTCGTGGAGGTGCTCGTCGGCAAGACGCTGCGCGCCGCCGGGGAGTATGGGGTTGATACCGTCAGTGTCACTGGCGGGGTCTCGGCCAACTCGCGGCTGCGTGCTGCCTTTGAGGAGGCGTGCCGGCGGCGGGGTTATAAGATTTATTTCCCCGATTTATCGCTCTGCACCGATAACGCCGCTATGATTGCCGCCGCCGGATACGCTAAAATAGAGCGGGGTGAGATATCCGGCCTGCGTCTGAACGTGCTGCCCAACACCCCGCTCCCGGGCCAGACGGGAGGAGAGGATGAAGGCGAAGATTGAGAAGGTAGACGCCATCAATCCCGATGCCGCCGTGCTGGAGCGCGCCGCCGGGCTGCTTATGAAGGGGCGGGTCATCGTCTGCCCCACCGATACCGGCTACGCCTTCGCCGCCAACGCCCTCGACGGGCGGGCCATTACCAGTGTATTTCAGCTCAAGAAGCGGTCGTACACCAACCCCATCCACATCGCCGTCGGCTCGGCGGCGGAAGCCGAGCAGTACGCCTGGCTCGACGAGGCCGCCCGCTACCTGATGGAGCACTACCTGCCCGGGGCGCTGACGCTGGTACTTAAAAAGAAAGACATCGTCCCGGCGCTGCTGGTGGCCGGCGGTGATACCGTCGGCATCCGCATCCCGGATAACCCGGCCATGCTTAAGCTTATCGCTCTGACGGGGCACCCCCTCACCAGCACCAGCGCCAATATCAGCGGCCAGCCCACGCCGTACACCGTCGAGGAAATCGTCGCCCAGCTTGGCGATGACATCGCCGGGGTATCCATGATACTAGACCAGGGGCCGCTGCGGGCACGCGAGCTTTCCACCATCGTTGACCTCACCGCCAGCCCGCCGCAGCTCATCCGGCAGGGGGGCATCTCCTGGCTGGAGGTGCGCGAGGCCCTGCGGCGCTTCGCCCCCGAGGAAGAAGAAGATACCGGGGAGGAGAATGAAAATTGAACGAGGAGGAACCAACCGTGCGTATTGCTGTCGGTAGCGACCACCGGGGCTGTAAACTCAAGGAGCTGGTATTGCAGCTCCTCAGCGACGAAGGCTACGAGTCCGAGGACTTCGGCTGCCGCACCGAGGACATCGTGGACTATCCCGATATCGCCGTGAAGGTGGCCGAGGCCATCGTGCGGGGGGAGTTCGACCGGGGCGTCCTCATCTGCGGCACGGGTATCGGCATGTGCATCGCCGCCAACAAGGTGCGGGGCATCCGGGCGGCCCAGTGCTACGATGCCTTTACCGCCAAGCGTGCCCGGGCCCACAACGACGCCCAGATATGCTGCCTGGCCGCCGAGGAGGGGCGGGCGCGCGTCGCCGCCATCCTGGAGACCTTCCTCACCACCGACTTCGAGGGCGGGCGGCACGTGGCCCGCATCGAGAAGATTAAAAAGATTGAAGAAGAGCAGTACAAGAAGAAATAGCCCCAACATGATGAGTTTCCGCGAAGAATACCAGCGCAAGCTGATTTCCGCCGACGAGGCCGCCGGGCTGGTCAAGTCCGGCATGTGGATTGACTACGGGGCCATCTGCGGCTTTCCTTCCCTCATCGACGAGAGGCTCTGCGGGCGGGCCGCCGAGCTCAAGGACGTGAAAATCCGTGCCGAGCACTCTCACACGCAAATCCCCCGCACCGACCCCCGGCAAGACCATTTTATCCACAACTCCTGGTTCCTGGGCAAGGTAGAGCGCGACTACCACAAAAACGGCGCCTGCTCCTACATCCCCTTCGGCCTGGGCGAGGGGCCGCGCATGTACCGCCAGTGGCTCAAGGACCAGGTGGACATCACCTTCATTGAGGTCACCCCGATGGACGAACGAGGCGACTTCAACTTCGGCACGGCGGTGACGCGCCAGAAAGCCGCCTGCGAGGTGGCCAAGACGGTCGTCGTCGAGGTCAACGAGCACCAGCCCTGGGTCTACGGCGGCTACGACGAGACGGTCAACATCAAGGACGTGGATTATATTGTCGAGAATTATGAATATAAAATCCCCGAGTTCCCGGCGGCGGAAATCATGGCGGAGGACGAGGTCATCGCCGGGCTGCTGGCCGAGCAGATAGGGGATGGGGCCACCATCCAGCTGGGGGTGGGCGCCATCCCGGCCGTGGTCGGCAAGCTCCTTATCAAGCACGGCCTGAGAGACCTGGGCGTGCACAGCGAGATGTTCAACGACAGCATGATGGAGCTCATCGAGGCGGGGGTGGTCACCGGTGCCCGCAAGAGCCTCAACCCCGGCAAGGCCGTCCACTGCTTCGCCGCCGGCTCGGAAAGGCTCTACAAGTTCATGGACAGGAACCCGGCGCTGGCCGGTTTCCCGGTGGACTACACCAACGCCCCCTATACTATCGCTAAAAATGAGAACCAGATTGCCATCAACAGTGCCCTGCGCATCGACCTGCGCGGTCAGGTCGGCTCCGAGTCCGTCGGCACGCGGCAGATTTCCGGCACCGGTGGCCAGCTGGAGTTCACCCGCGGGGCTTATCTTTCGCCGGGGGGCAAGGCCTTCATCTGCCTGCACGCCACGCGGACGGATAAGGACGGGAAGACGATTTCCAACATCGTGCCGACTTTGGAGCCCGGCGACATGGTGACCGTGCCCGCCTCGGACGTCTCGCAGGTGGTGACGGAGTACGGCATGGTCAACCTCAAGGGCCTGAGCGTCTGGCAGCGCGCTAAGGCGCTCATCTCCATCGCCCACCCCGATTTTAGAGATACACTGACCGAGGCGGCCATCAAGGCCGGTTTCATCACCCGGGGGACAATAGGCTTGGGGTGGTGAGGGGGGATAAAATGGCCAACTACGAATTTAGCTGGATAAATAAACGTAGACAACGATGGTACTGGTATACAAATATTTTTGATTCACTTGGTAGATATTATAATGAATTCATCAAAAAATTAGCGCAAATTCCATTTTACTACTCGGAACGTGCAATTGTAGGGCACATAGCGATGGCGGCTTATAGGTGCGGGTATCATTATTCCCTACAAGACTATACTGTAAAAACGGAAAAAGGTTGTCGTTATCCAGACCTTTGGATTACGCTGGAGCCGAAGATAGAGAAATATGACACTTTATTTGAGGTTAAGAAAGAAATAATGTCAATCGATTTTCAAAAAGATACATTGAACAATTTGTTCGGTGATAGGGCTCTTGGTATTCACGAAAAATATGAGCCAATAAGTCGGAATGAGTATGTAAAGTGTCAATGTGCTCTTGTAGTTATTAGAATATATTATTCAGGAAAATGGTGGGTGAATAATACTAAAGATAGAAATACTTACAATAGAGTATTTAGGCAGTTTAAAACACGAATAGATGACTATGATTGGAGTAGTAATTCCGATAAGCCGGATTTTCGTTTTCTATACAAGATTCCATACAGAAACGTTGTGGGTAATTTAAAGCTAGATGGTTGGAATGATATGGCAGATCCCTTATTAGGTCTCTTGATACTTGGCTCATTTAAACCAGTAAATTGAATTAAAGGAGCCTCTATGGTTAAAGGCGTCAAGTTCGCCATTGATAATGACGGGCAGAAAAAGGCGGTGGTAATTGACCTCAAAACCCACGGGGAAATCTGGGAAGACTTCTACGATACGTTACGGGTAAAAGAGCGGGAGTCTGAACCACGCGAGACTCTCCAAGAGGTTAAAAGGAAGGTTCTCGGTCGGTCTTAAATGCCGTACCTTTACCCCCTCTAACCAGCTTGACAATAAACGTACATCCGTGCTATCTTTAGATACGGGCTTTTAAGCTGAAGCAGGCATTTCCGGTCCGTCTCACGAGGCGGTTTATTTTTTAGTAGACCTTTTAACGAGGGAGAGAAAAGTGAAAAGCGATGCCGTGAAAAAAGGGGTGGAGCGGGCGTCACACCGCTCCCTGCTCTATGCCCTGGGCTGCACGCCCGCTGAGATGGACAAGCCCTTCATCGGCATCGTCAACAGCTACACGCAAGTCGTGCCGGGGCATATCCACCTGCGCGAGATTGGTGCGGCGGTGGCCGAAGGCGTGCGTGCCGGCGGCGGCGTGCCTTTCGAGTTTAACACCATCGCCATCTGCGACGGCATCGCCATGAACCACGCCGGCATGAAGTACAGCCTGCCCTCGCGGGAGCTGATTGCCGATACGGTGGAGACGATGGCCGAGGCCCACGCCTTCGACGCGCTGGTGTTTATTCCCAACTGCGACAAGATTATTCCCGGCATGCTCATGGCGGCGGTAAGGCTCAACCTGCCGGCGATTTTCGTCAGCGGCGGGCCGATGCTGGCGGGGACGCTCGGCGGCGAGAAAATCGACCTCAATACCGTCTTCGAGGGCCTGGGGGCGGTCGTCGGCGGCAAGATGACCGAAGAGGAACTGTATGAAATCGAGCGGGCCGCCTGTCCCGGCTGCGGGAGCTGCTCCGGCATGTTCACCGCCAACACGATGAACTGCCTCACCGAGGTACTGGGGATGGGCCTGCCCGGCAACGGCACCATCCCGGCGGTGGATTCCAGGCGTCCGGCGCTGGCCCGCCGGGCCGGTGAGCAGGTGATGAAGCTGCTCAAGGCGAATACGCGCCCCAAAGATATTATCAACCGCGACGCTATCTTCAACGCCTTTACGGTGGACATGGCCCTGGGCGGCTCGTCCAACTCGGTGCTGCACCTCATGGCCATCGCCCACGAGGCCGGCGTCGATTTTGACCTCAACCGGGTCAACGAAATCAGCGGGCGCACGCCCTACCTCTGCAAGCTGCGCCCCGCCGGGCCGCACCACATTGAGGTGCTCGACCGGGCCGGGGGCATCCCGGCGGTCATGGGCGAGCTCAAGGGGCTATTAAAACTTAAGAACAAGACCGTGACGGGTAAGACCGTCGGCGAGAACCTGGCCGGGGTCAAGACCCTCGACAGCGAGGTGATACGCTCGGTGAAGACGGCCCACTCGCCCACCGGCGGGCTGGTGATGCTCTTCGGCAACCTGGCCCCGGAGGGGGCCGTGGTCAAGCGGGCGGCGGTGGCCCCGGAGATGATGCAACATAAGGGCCCGGCGCGGGTGTTCGACTCGGAAGAGGCGGCCACCCAGGCCATCATGGGTAAGAAGATAAAGCCCGGCGACGTGCTCGTCATCCGCTACGAAGGCCCCAAGGGCGGGCCGGGGATGCGTGAGATGCTCACGCCCACGTCGCTGATAACCGGCGCGGGGCTGGATAAAGAGGTGGCCCTGATTACCGACGGGCGCTTTTCCGGCGCCACGCGGGGGGCCTCCATCGGCCACGTCTCGCCGGAGGCGGCCGCCCGCGGGCCGATTGCTGCCGTAAGGGAAGGGGATATCATCAATATAGATATACCCCATAACAAACTCAACGTAGAGATGACGGATAAAGAAATCGCCGACCGGCTGGCCAGGCTGCCCGCCTTTGAACCGAGAATCAAGACGGGTTATTTAAGCCGCTACATCGATTACGTGACCTCGGCCTCGACCGGCGCGGTCTTCAAGGAATAAATTAGCAACTCCTTCTGGAAAGGGATGGTGGGAAGTTAATGAAAAAGTCGGGTGCCCAGCTACTGTGCGAGAGCCTGATTAAGGAAGGCGCGGAAGTCATGTTTGGCTTCCCCGGCGGCGTGCTGCTGCCGTTCTACGACGTCCTGCCCCAGTACCCGGCGCTGCGGCACATCCTGGTGCGCCACGAGCAGGGGGCGGCCCACGCCGCCGACGGCTACGCCCGCGCCACCGGTAAGGTGGGCGTTTGCATGGCCACCTCCGGCCCCGGCGCCACCAACCTGGTGACGGGCATCGCCAACGCCTACCTGGACTCGGTACCGATTATCGCCCTCACCGGTCAGGTGGCCCGGCCCTTCATTGGCAAGGACGCCTTCCAGGAGACAGATATCACCGGTATCACCCTGCCCATCACCAAGCACAGCTACGTGGCCATGGACGCGGGTTCGCTTCCCGGCATCGTCAAGGAGGCCTTCTATATCGCCAGCACGGGGCGCCCCGGGCCGGTGCTTATCGACCTGCCCAAGGACGTGCAGACCGACCTGGCCGACCCCGTATATCCGGAAAAGATAGACCTGCCCGGCTATAAGATACCGACGCGCGGCCACCCCACCCAGCTCAAGAACGCCGCCAAGCTCATCAACGAGGCCAAGCAGCCGCTCATCATCGCCGGACGGGGTGTGATTATCTCGCGGGCCAGCGAGGAGTTGAAGCAGCTGGCCGAGACGGGCCAGATACCGGTTATCACCACGCTGCTGGGTATCGGCGGCTTTCCGGAGAACCACGTGCTCTGCTACGGCATGGCCGGCATGCACGGCACCGGCGCGGCCAACAAGGCCATGGACACCACCGACCTGCTCATCGCCGTGGGCATGCGGTTCGACGACCGGGTGACCGGCAAGGTTGCCGCTTTCGCGCCGCACGCCAAGATTATCCACATCGACCTCGACCCGGCGGAGATCGGCAAGAACGTGGCCGTCAACGTGCCCATCGTGGGTGACGTCAAGGCGGTGCTGCAGGTGCTCAACAAGATGGTCGAGCCGCACGAGCACGTTGACTGGATTCAGCAGCTCGACGAGTGGCGCAAGGCGCACCCCCTGCCGGATGTCAACGCCGGCGAGGGTCTGCTGCCGCAGTACATCATTCAGCAGCTGCACGAGGCCACCCGGGGCGATGCCATCACCGTCACCGGCGTGGGGCAGCACCAGATGTGGGCCGCTCAGTACTACCAGCATACCGAGCCGGGACATTTTATCACCTCCGGGGGCCTGGGCACGATGGGTTTCGGGCTGCCGGCGGCGCTGGGGGCCAAGGTGGGCTGCCCCGATAAGACCGTCTGGTGCATCGACGGCGACGGCAGCCTGCAGATGACCATCCAGGAGCTGGCCACCCTCGTCCAGGACGACATCGCCGTCAAGATTGCTGTGCTCAACAACGGCTACCTAGGCATGGTGCGGCAGTGGCAGGACCTCTTCTA
This sequence comes from Dehalococcoidales bacterium, assembly GCA_034420195.1. Lineage (GTDB taxonomy): Bacteria > Chloroflexota > Dehalococcoidia > Dehalococcoidales > RBG-16-60-22 > DAOUEH01. The sequence goes on along the minus strand of DAOULO010000032.1, from coordinate 18,317 downwards.
CGAGAAACGTTACGTGGCCACGCCGCTCTCCTGCCCGGACTTCGTTAAGGTGGCCGAGGCTTACTGCATCACCGGGCAGCGGGTGACCCGCCGCGAGGAAGTGGCGCCCGCCATCGAGCAGGCTATGGCCCACGACGGCCCTTACCTGATTGATTTTATGGTGGAGCCGGAAGAGAACGTCTACCCGATGGTGCCGCCGGGGGCGGCCAACATCGAGTTTCTGGAGCATCCCAGGAAAGAGGTATCGACATGGCCACGACCAAGCACACCCTAGTCGCTATCGTCCAGGACAAGCCCGGCGTGCTCAACCGTATGGCGAGCCTGTTCCGCCGGCGCGGCTTCAATATCGAGAGTATCGCCGTGGGGCACAGCGAGGTGGCCCACCTCTCGCGGGTGACCATCATCGTCAACGGCTCCAGTGCCATGGTCGAGCAGGTACGCAAGCAGCTGGACAAGCTCATCGACGTGGTGCGGGTGTCCGATATCAGCGCCGAGAGAATCACCGTGCGCGAGCTGGCCCTCATCAAGGTGAAGGCTACCTCGGCGACGCGGAGCGAGATTCTGGAGATTGCCGATATCTTCCGCGCCAATATCGTCAACGTGGCCTCGGACACGCTGACCATCGAGATTACCGGCGATGAGGACAAGATTGAGTCGATGCTCAAACTGCTGCGCGGCTTCGGCATCCGCGAGATAGCGCGGACGGGGCGGGTGGCCATGGTGCGGGGCACCATCGGCACCGCCGGGGAAGCCAAGGCGGCGAAGAAAAGCGCTAAAAAGGAGACGGGGTAAAATGGCAACCATTGATTTTGGCGGAATTAAAGAAGAAGTCATCATGCGGAGCGAGTTCCCCATGAAGAAGGCCCGCGAGGTCCTCAAAGACGAGACCATCGCCGTCATCGGTTACGGCGTCCAGGGGCCGGGGCAGTCGCTCAACATGAAGGATAACGGCTTTAATGTCATCATCGGGCAGAGTAAGCGGTTCATGGACGACTGGAACCGGGCCGTGGCCGACGGCTGGGAGCCGGGCAAGACGCTCTTCGAGATAGGAGAGGCCGCCGGACGCGGCACGATTGTCCAGATGCTGGTGACCGACGCCGCCCAGAAGCAAATCTGGCCGGACATCAAAAGGCACCTCAACAAGGGCGACGCCCTCTATTTCTCGCACGGCTTCTCCATCGTCTATAAAGACCAGACCGGTATCATCCCGCCCAAGGACGTGGACGTTATCATGGTGGCCCCCAAGGGCTCGGGGACTTCGCTTAGGCGCAACTTCCTCTCCGGGGCGGGCATCAACTCCTCCTTCGCCGTCTTCCAGGACGCCACCGGGCGGGCCCGCGAGCGCTGCCTGGCGCTGGGCATCGCCATCGGCTCCGGCTACCTCTTCCCGACGACCTTCGAAAGCGAGGTCTTCAGCGACCTGGTGGGCGAGCGGGGCGTGCTCATGGGGGCGCTGGCGGGCATCATGGAGGCCCAGTACGATACCCTGCGCGCCCACGGCCACAGCCCTTCCGAGGCCTTCAACGAGACGGTGGAAGAACTGACGGAGAGCTTAATCAAACTCGTCGCCGAGAACGGCATGGACTGGATGTACGCCAACTGCTCAGCCACGGCCCAGCGCGGCGCGCTGGACTGGAAGCCGAAGTTCAAAGAGGCCGTCATGCCCGTTTTTAAGGAGCTTTACCAGCGCGTGGCCTCCGGGGTGGAGACGGCGCGCGTCATCGACATGTGCGGCCGCCCCGACTACAAGCAGCTGCTGGGCAAGGAACTGGGCGAGATGGGCGGTTCGGAGATGTGGCGGGCCGGCAAGGCCACCCGCGACCTGCGCCCTAAGGAGGCGGCCAAGAGCGGCGCCAGCACCGCCAAGGGCACCAGCGGCCGGAAGGCGAACTAATCTCGCCCGTCAGGGTATAGACAAAGTTACATAAAGCGTGTATAATGTATCTGAATAACCATGTCGTATAAGAAGTGTTTCACCATAAGGAGAATTAATCTCATCCTTACCGGCCCCTCTCTGATTTAAAAGAGAGGGGATATACGGTGGCACCTACTGATTAATTCTTCCGAGGAGGAACATGAATATGGACAAGGTTATTATTTTTGATACCACCCTGCGTGACGGGGAGCAGGCGGCGGGGGGCACCCTCAACGTATCGGAAAAGCTGGAGATAGCGCGCCAGCTGGAGAAGCTGGGGGTGGACATCATCGAGGCGGGCTTCCCGGCCTCCAGCCCCGGCGACTTCGAGGCGGTCAGCCTCATCTCTAAAGAGATTAATGGCGCGGGCGTCTGCGCCCTGACCCACGCCAACTTCAAGGCCGTTGACCGCGCCTGGGAGGCGGTCAAGGGGGCGGTTCGTCCGCGTATCCACATCTTCCTCTCGGCCTCGGATATCCACATCATCCACCAGCTCAAGAAGAGCCGCGAGGAAATCATGAAGATGGCCTGCGATAACGTGGCTCGGGCCAGGAAATATACGTCCGATATCGAGTTTTCCCCCATGGACGCCAGCCGTACCGAGCCCAAGTACCTCTACCAGATACTGGAGGCCGTCATCGCCGCCGGGGCCACCACCGTCAACATCCCGGATACGGTCGGCTACGCTATCCCGGACGAGTTCGGCGGCCTCATCACGGGCATCTTCCAGAACGTCAAGAATATTGCTAAGGCCGTCGTCAGCGTCCACTGCCACGACGACCTGGGCCTGGCCGTGGCCAACAGCCTGGAGGCCATCCGGCGTGGGGCTAGGCAGGTGGAGTGCACCATCAACGGCATCGGCGAGCGGGCCGGCAACGCCTCGATGGAGGAAATCGTCATGGCGCTGAAGACCCGCGGCGATTTCTTCAACCTGGCGACGGGTATCCAGACCAAGCAGCTCTACCGCAGCTCGCGGCTGGTCAGCGACCTGACCGGCTTCCCGGTGCAGCCCAACAAGGCTATCGTCGGGGCCAACGCCTTCGCGCACGAGTCGGGGATACACCAGGACGGCGTCATCAAGATGCCGATTACCTACGAAATCATCGACCCGCGCTCTGTCGGCGTACCCTCCAGTTCGCTGGTGCTGGGCAAGCTGAGCGGCCGCCATGCCTTCCGCCAGCGCCTGGCCGAGCTGGGCTACAGCCTCAATGACGAAGACCTTAACCGGGCCTTTACCGCCTTCAAGGAGCTGGCCGATAAGAAGAAGGACATCACCGACCGCGACATCGAGTCGCTGGTGGCCGAGGAGCAGCGGACGGTTTCTGAGGCCTACCACCTCGACCGCGTCCAGGTCACCTGCGGCGACCGGGGTATCCCCACCGCGGCGGTGCGGCTCATCGGGCCGGACGGCAAGACGATGGAGGACGCCGCCCTGGGCACCGGGCCGGTAGACGCCGTCTACAAGGCCATTAACCGCATCGTCAAAGTGCCCAACTCGCTGACCGAGTTCAGCGTCAAGTCGGTCACCGAGGGCATTGACGCCATCGGGGCGGTGCTGATACGCATCGAGAGCAATGGTGTCAGCTATACCGGGCGCGGCGCCGATACCGATATCATTGTCTCCAGTGCCAAGGCCTACATCAATGCCCTCAACCGGCTGCTGGCGGCCCGTGGCCAGAGCAGCTAGGCGGGTAGGTTGTAGGCTTTACCGCCAGCGGTTATAATCCTCGTATAGCCTCTGGCCGTGGTGTACTCGTTAATACATCGTAAAGGGGAAGGAATTGAATATAGCCGAGAAAATACTGGCGGCCCATGCCGATAAAAAGAAGGTCAGCCCCGGCGAGTTCGTCAACGTACGGGTGGACATGGTGCTCTCCAACGACATCACCGCGCCCATCGCCATCCGCGAGTTCCGCCGGCTGGGGGTGGCGCACGTCTTCGACCCGGCTAAAATCGTCATGGTGGCCGACCACTTCGTGCCCAACAAGGACATCGCCTCCGCCGAGCAGTCCAAGCTGATGCGGGAGTTCGCTGCCGAGCAGGGCATCCACTACTACGACGTGGGGGTTATGGGCATCGAGCACGTCCTCCTGCCGGAGCAGGGGCTGGTGCTGCCCGGTGATGTGGTCATCGGGGCGGATTCGCACACCTGCACCTACGGCGCCGTGGGGGCATTCGCCACCGGCATGGGCTCCACGGACATCGCCGCCGCCATGGCCACCGGCGACATCTGGATGAAAGTGCCGCCGACCATCAAGTTCGTCTATCACGGGACGCTGGGCAAGTGGGTAGGGGGCAAGGACCTTATACTCTACACGATAGGGGATATCGGCGTCGACGGGGCGCTCTACAGCGCCATGGAGTTCACCGGCGCGGCCATCGACGAGCTTAACATGGACGGGCGCTTCACCATGGCCAATATGGCCATCGAGGCGGGCGGCAAGGCCGGGCTCTTTAGGGTGGACAACAAGACGCAGCTTTACATAAAGCCGAGGGCACAACGGGAATACCTCGTCTATGAGCCTGACCCGGATGCCGAATACGCTAAGGTTATCGAGTACGACATTTTTGGTCTTGAGCCGCAGGTATCCCTGCCGCACTCACCGGCCAACGCCCGGCCGGTCAGCGAAGTAGGGGACATTGAAATTGACCAGGCGGTCATCGGCAGCTGCACTAACGGACGCATCGAGGACCTGCGCCTGGCTGCCCAGGTGCTCAAGCGGCACAAGGTGAACCCGCGCGTGCGCTGCATCGTCATCCCCGGCACACAGCAGGTCTATCTGGAAGCCCTCAAGGAGGGCCTCATCGAGACCTTCGTTACCGCCGGGGCGGTCTTCAGCACGCCCACCTGCGGGCCCTGTCTGGGCGGGCATATGGGCGTCCTCGCCGAGGGCGAGCGGGCCGTCTCTACCACCAACCGCAACTTCGTGGGGCGGATGGGGCACACCGGCTCGGAGGTCTACCTGGCCAACCCGGCCGTGGCCGCCGCCAGCGCCGTGGCGGGTCGCATCGCCGGCCCGGACGAAGTGATGAAATAAAAAGGACAGGAGGTGCGGGAAAATGGCTAAATTGAAAGAGACCTGGAAACAAAAACTCGTCTCCACCACGGAGAAGCAGGGCCTGCCCCGCGTCGTCGAGATTGACGAAAAGATGAGCAAGAGGTGGGGTGAGGGTACCGCCGTCATTCCGTCGCCGCTGGAGGTGGACGCCCTGATGAAGAGCGTGCCCCGGGGCAAGCTGCTTACCATCAACCAGATACGCGCCCACATGGCAGAAAAATATCATGCCAGCTTCGGCTGACCCATCACCACCGGCATCTTTGCCGGCATCGCGGCCCGTGCGGCCGGAGAGGACGAGGCCGAAGGCAGGACGGATGTTACCCCGTACTGGCGCACGCTCAAGGGCAATGGCGAGCTCAACGAGAAGTACCCCGGCGGGCTGGAGGGGCAGGCCAGGCGCCTCCGCGCCGAGGGGCACGAGATTGAGCTGGACAGGAAGGGCAAGCCTAAGCGTGTCAAGGACTGGGAGAAGAAATTGGTGGAGGTGTAGGGGGCTTTGTAAGATCAGGGTGGGGTTAATGGAAAACTTGGAACCATATAGCAGAAAAGAGTTAATGATTCAGTACCAGCAATGCCTTGAGAATTATCGCATGTGGGATAGGCATGCTTGGCAGGTTCCTTCTGTTAATCTGTTGGTTGGGAGTGCTGTTGTCGGAGTAGCATTTGGCCCTTTACGAGGCTTTGTAATACCCTCAAGCCTTGTATTAATATTTGGGATAGTATTAAGCTCCGCAATGTTTATTGCCGTTAAGAAATACAGGTTTTTTCAACGTCATGCTATTGAAATGATGAGATTTATTGAAAAGGTGTTATCTCTACAGGCGATGCCCTTGATTACCAGAGAATTGGAACCTGAAAATTGGCTGGACAAACGAAGTGCAGGCGAATGGCTTGCTAATACCCAGCTAATGATTTCAATACTATTGTTTATCTTGTTTATTTTTAATCTTATATGGTTCAGTTGAAAAATTCCTCCCCCTCTCCTGCGTAAGCCTCGTCAGGAGAGGGGGACACAGGGGGAGAGGTCTCAACAACATGAAACTAAAAGGCAAGGTCTTTAAATACGGCGCCGATGTCAATACCGACGTGCTTATCCCGGCCCGCTACCTCAACGTCTCCGACCCCGACGAGCTGGCGGCCCACTGCATGGAGGACATCGATGCCGATTTCGTCAACAAGGTCAAACCCGGCGATATCATCGTGGCGACGACCAACTTCGGCTGCGGCTCGTCCCGCGAGCACGCCCCGCTGGCTATCAAGACGGCGGGTGTGTCCTGCGTCATCGCCGCCAGCTTCGCCCGCATCTTCTTCCGCAACGCCATCAACATCGGCCTGCCGCTGCTGGAGTGCGCCGCGGCCGTGGCCAACACCCAGGCCGGCGATACGCTTGAGGTTGACCTGGCGAGCGGTAAAATTAAGAACCTGACCAGCGGCAAGACCTTTACCGCCGCGCCGTACCCGGATTTCATGGCCCGGTTGATTAATGCCGGCGGGCTGATTGAATACACCAGGAAAAGACTGGCGAGGAGGAGCTAAGTGGACTTTAACCTGATTGTTCTACCCGGCGACGGTGTCGGCCCTGAGGTGACTAACGAGTCAGTGAAGGTCTTGCAGACAGTGGGCAAGAAATACGGTCATAGCTTTAAGCTGACCGAGCGGCTCATCGGCGGGACGGCCATCGACGCCGAGGGCGCCGCCGTCTCTCAAGAGACGCTGAAGCTCTGCAAAAAGGCCGATGCCGTGCTGCTGGGCGCCGTGGGCGGCCCCAAGTGGGACGACCCGCTCAATAAAATACGCCCTGAGGACGGCCTGCTGGAGCTGCGCAAGGCGCTGGGGCTCTTCGCCAACCTGCGCCCGGTGAAGGTCTTTCCGGTGCTGGTGGACGGCACCAACCTCAAGCCGGAGGTCATCCGGGACGTGGACTTTATCTTCGTCCGCGAGCTCACCGGCGGGCTTTACTTCGGCCAGCCCAAGCAGCGCTGGCAGGAAGGCAAGGTGAGGTGGGGCGTCGACTCCATGCTGTACTCGGACCAAGAGATTGAGCGCATTGTGCGGGTCGGTTTCGAGCTGGCACGGACGCGGAAGAAGCAATTAATCTCGGTGGACAAGGCCAACGTGCTGGAGTCATCGCGCCTCTGGCGGCAGGTGGCCGTCGAGGTCGCCAAAGACTACCCGGACGTATCGCTGGAGCACATGCTGGTGGACGCCTGCTCAATGCGCATCATCCAGAACCCGCGCTATTTGGACGTGCTGGTGACGGAAAACACCTTCGGCGATATCCTCACCGACGAGTCGTCGATGCTGGCCGGCTCGATGGGGATGCTGCCCTCGGCCAGCCTGGCCGGAGTACCGCAGACGGGCAGGGCCACCTTCGGCCTCTACGAGCCGATTCACGGTAGCGCCCCGCGTCGCGCCGGGCAGGACATGGCCAATCCCATCGCCATGATTATGAGCGTGGCCATGATGCTGCGCTATTCCTTCGCCCTGGAGCGGGAGGCTCAGGCCGTGGGAAAGGCCGTGGGGGCCGTCCTCAACGCCGGCCACCGCACCTATGATATAATGAGCGAAGGTAAACATAAGGTGGGAACTAAAGGGATGGGAGACCTGATTGCTGGCAAGGTGGAGGGGTAAACATTGAAATCGGTTGAACTCTACGATACCACGCTGCGCGACGGCGCCCAGAGCGAGGGCATCTCCTTCTCCGTCGTTGATAAGCTGCACATTGCCCGTAAGCTCGACGAGCTGGGCATCCGTTACATCGAAGGGGGCTGGCCGGGCTCCAACCCCAAGGACGCCGAGTTCTTCCGGCGGGCGCGCAGTCTCAGGCTAAAGCAGGCGCAGGTCGTCGTCTTCGGCTCGACGCGGCGGCGCGGCACCCGGGCCGAGGAGGACAACAACCTCGCCCGGCTCATTGAGACCGGGCTCAAGGTGGCCACCATCGTCGGCAAGAGCTCCGATCTCCAGGTGAGCCGGGTGCTCAAGACCACCCTGGAAGAGAACCTGAACATGATTGCCGATTCGGTGAAGTTCCTCAAGAAGCGTGGCCTTAGCGTCCTGCTGGACGCCGAGCACTACTTTGACGGCTACAAAAATGACCCCGCCTACGCCCTCAAGACGCTGGCGGCGGCGGTCGAGGCCGGGGCCGACGGTCTGGTGCTCTGCGATACCAACGGCGGAGCCCTCCCCGAGGAGGTCGCCGAGGCGGTAGGGCGGGCCGTCAAGGCCACCAGCGTGCCGGTGGGCATCCACTGCCACAACGACGGCGGCCTGGCGGTGGCCAATACCCTGGCGGCGGTACGCGCCGGGGCGACCCACGTGCAGGGCACCATCAACGGCTACGGCGAGCGCTGTGGTAACGCCAACCTCTGCACCATCATCCCCGCCCTCAAGCTCAAGATGGGCATCGACTGCGTCAGCGACGCGCAATTGGCCAAACTCACTGAAGTCGCCCATTTCGTCAGCGAGGCGGCCAATTTTATCCCCGACCCGTACTCGCCCTACGTGGGGGCCAGCGCCTTCAGCCACAAGGCCGGCTACCACCTGGACGGGGTTACCAAGTGGCCGGACGCCTACCAGCACATCAACCCGGAAGCCGTCGGCAACCGCCAGCGGACGGTGGTCTCCGACCAAAGCGGCAAGCGCAACATCATCACCAAGGCCAAGGAGATGGGTATCGACCTGGCCGGCGACGCCAGGGGAACGCAGGAGCTGCTCCAGCACGTCAAGACGCTGGAGAGCCGCGGCTTCCAGTACGACAACGCCGAGGCCTCCTTCGAGCTGCTGCTGCACCGCGCCCGACCCGGCTATCAGCCGCCCTTCGAGCTGGTGGACTTCATGGTGGTGGTGGAATCGAAGCGGCGCCGCTCGACGCGGAAAGGGCAGGAGGACCTGCTCTCCGAGGCGATGGTCAAGGTGAAGGTCGGCAAGGACGTCATCCATACCGCCGCTGAGGGCGACGGCCCCGTCAACGCCCTCGACCGGGCCCTGCGCAAGGCCCTCTTGCAGTTCTACCCCAGTCTGAAACAGGTCAAGCTGACCGACTATAAGGTGAGGATTCTGGAGGAGAGCACCGGCACCGAGTCGCAGGTGCGCGTGCTCATTGAGTCCAGTGACGGCGAAAGCCAGTGGCGCACCGTCGGCGGCTCCACCAATATCATCGAGGCCAGCTGGCTGGCCCTGGCCGACGGGCTGGAGTACTGGCTGCTGAAGCAGAAGAAATAGGCCAGTGGAGAAGCTCTCTTTAAGGAATATGAGGGCGTTTTTATATGTTGTTGTCTTGCCCTTATATGTTACGAATACGGAGCGAATATCTGTGAAAAGAATCAGCAAGGTTGAAGAGTTGTTTCCTGCTTTGTATGAGATTGGTAGTCATAAAAATGTGTTACCTACAGAATTACGAGGTTGGGTGAATATTCTAGGACTTTACGTTCAACTTCGGGAAATGCAAACATTGACAACTTCTATAGAAAGTCTGGTTGCTGGGGGAAAGTACATAGGGTACTTTTCTGCTATCTGTGACTATCCGCTAAATCACAGCGGAACCGAAACCATGGTAGGCACTATGTTCGGTGATTTTAGTAAGTGGAAGATAAAGAAATTCGACCGACAAGTTTGGCAGAGGCGCTTTGCTCATTTAGTCGAACCTACATCTGAAATTGCGTGGTATCTGTCTGTCCCTGATAAAGAGGATCCAATGAGGACTTATGGCAGTAAAAGCGATATTGAGAAGTACAAAATACAGCTGCTACCTAGTCTTGAGAATGCTGTGAGGCGCTTTCGGTTAACAAGTGATTGGATAGGCCTTCACAATCACAAGTGTATGAGTTGCGGCGAAGGTATTTCTTGGTGGACTTATTTTCATTGTGAACCGTGTCCGCGTTGCTCCGGAAAAGTAAGGGAATGACGCTTAGACCTAGCATTTATCTTCCGACTAAGAGGGGCGTCAGCCCCTCTTTCTTTTTAATTCCCCCTCTCCAGCCAAGTGGAGATTAAGATACCGCAATAATCCGGCTGGAGAGGGGGACACAGGGGGTGAGGTAAAGACGTATTTACGTCATAAACCCGCCTTTCTGCTGCCTCCCCGTTGTTGTATAATGTTATTGAGAGTAATTATTTAATCAAGATAGACCCGGAGGATATAAATGGGCGAAATCAAGACCGCCGCCGAGATTGCCAAGGAGAAACTGGCCCAGATAGGCGAGCCGACCGAAGCAGAACGCCTCAAGTGGAAATACGGGCCGGAGGGCGAGAAGCTGGCGGCGCGTTACCTGCGGGAGGACGTGAATCTCACCAATGAGGCCAACAAGTTCGAGGCCAAGGCCAGAAAGACCGTTACCGCCAGCATCAATGATATCCTCCTGCGTAATATCAGCCTCCCCCGCAACGATGCCGCCCGCCGTACCAACAAGAAGGCGATGGAGGGCTTGAAAGCGCTCAAGAACGATAAAGTGGCCGTGGAGAACGTCTTCAGCCGGATGCGGCACGTCCTCGACCACTACGGCCAGGAGGGCGCTCAGCAGAAGCGGCAGGCCTACGAGCAGCTGAAAAAAGACTTTGAGGCCAAGGTACAAGAGGCCATCCAGCGGCAGACGGGCGTGGCCAATGCCCGCATGAACATCGACGTGGAGCAGCAGCCGCAGTTCCAGGACGAGTGGCAGCGGCTGCAGGTGCAGATGGAGGCCCAGTACCTGACGCTGCTGGACGAGTACAAGAAGGAGTTGGCCGCCATCGACTAGGACAAAGATGGACATCGATAACGAGAGAATCGCCGAGGCCGCCCGCCACACCGAGATACTGCGCCACCCGCGGCAGCACCTGGACACCTTCGGCGTCACCAATATTTACTACTATCTGGTGACCGACCCGACCTACTCCGAGCTGGTGGGCGATACCAGCGAAACGGTCATCCGGGAGGGGCGCGTCATCGCCGAGCGGCCCAAAATCGTCACGCCGTACTACCTCACCAATCTGGAGGGCTTCAGCTACGACGCCCGCCAGTACTTCGAGATGCTGTTGCGCATGCACGGGCCGGATACACCGGGGCTGTTTTATACCTACAAGAACGAGCCCAAGGGGCTCAACATCGTCTCCGACGACTGGGCGGCGGTGGTGCGCAATCTCAACGACGAAATCGATGAAAAAGGTGACCCCCTGGCTTCCATTATCAAGGGGCAGGACGACCTCTGGGACGTGTCCCTGCTCAAGTTCATCTACGAGATCACCAGCCGCTCCCTGCCCGATAACGTCGCCCAACTCGGCTCGCGCGGGCTGCTGGGGATGACCCACGGCGGCATCCCGGTGGGGGCCCGCCAGCGCATCGAGGAAATGTTCCAGCAGGTGGCCTTGGGGCAGATTGAACCCTACGAGCTGGAGCACGAGCTCAACCGCTGGCACGTCTTCGAGGAGTACCAGGACAGGTTCTTCGCCCTGGTGAAAAGAAAGAGATAGCCGCTTGGACAACACCGTCATCATTCGCCCGCCCTCGGAGGCCAGCAGCCTGCTGCTGCCGGTGACGGTGGGCTGCTCGCACAACCGCTGCACCTTCTGCGGCACGTTCACCCAGTTTCAGTTCAGTGTGCGGGACATTAAAGATATCACCCGCGATATTGATAGAGTGGCCGCCAGCTACCCCGGCAGCGTGCGGCGGGTTTTTCTGGAAAACGGCGATGCCCTGGCCGCCCCGGCACCGCTCTTGGCCGAGGTCTTGAGACAGCTTCGCCAGAAATTCCCCAACCTGGAGCGCACCGGGACTTACGCCACGCCCCGGGACGCCCTGGAGAAGACACCTGAAGAGCTTCAAGAACTGCACGAACTGGGGCTGGAAATCGCCTACCTGGGCGTGGAGACCGGTGACGAGGAACTCCTGAAAAAGGTGAAAAAGGGCGCTACTTACGACCAGATTGTCGAGGCCGGGCGTAAAATCATGGAGGCCGGTATTACCCTCTCCGTCACCGTCATCCTGGGGCTGGGAGGAGCCGACGGCAGTGAAAAACACGCCCACGCCACCGCCCGCATCCTGACCGATATCGACCCAGATTACGCCGGGGCGCTGACGCTGATGCTGGTGCCGGGGAGCGAGCTGCACCGCGACTGGCAAGCGGGGCGTTTCCGGCTTATCTCGCCAATGCAGTCGCTCCGGGAGCTACGGATTATCGTCGCCGAGAGTGATTTCACCAACTGCTTTTTCACCGCCAATCACGCCTCCAACTACCTGCCCATCCGGGCCCGGCTGCCCGAACAAAAGGCGGAGCTGCTCAACCTGCTTGACGGCGTGCTGGCCTCCGGTGATACCTCGCGGCTGCGCCCCGAGCTGTACCGGGCGCTCTAGCCAGTGGCGGAAGGGAGCCAATGAAACTAGCGGTCATCGAGGCCCGAGACCTCTCCGAGGCCTGGTTCCTCGGCCTGGGTAAAGTGCTGGCAGAGGGGCGCGAGTATAAAATAGAACGCGGCAGCTACGCCGGCCAGCATCGCCGTGAGCTTGATTTGGTGGTGGTACAGGTGGCCTACCCGGCCACCCGCCCGCTGATACCGGACGTGCCCCCGGGCGTGCCGCCGCCCTCGACCATGGAGTATGTCGAGAGCTACCTGCCTTACCTGATGACGGCCCATCGTAAGGAGGGCGAGCAGTATACCTACGGGCAGTACCTGGAGAAGCAGATTACCGAGGTCATTCGGATGTATAAGGAAGACGGGTACGATACCAACCAGGCCTTCATGGCCGTGGGCAACGAGGAATCCATCTTTCTGGACGACCCGCCTTGCCTGCGGATGATTGATACCCGTATCAGCGAGGGCAAGCTCAAGTTTATCGCTTACTTCCGCTCCTGGGACTTATGGGCCGGCTTTCCCTCCAACTTGGCCGCCATGCAGCTCCTCAAGGAGTACATGGCCGGAGAAATCGGCGTCGAGGACGGCGAGCTGGTGGCCATGAGCAAGGGGCTGCACCTCTACGAGTACGCCTGGGAGCTGGCCGGGATGGTCTTGCGCCGCGATTAATCAAGCTACTTTGGTCGGAAAGATTTAGGGAGGTTTGCCTAAAGTGGAACCAATTGAACAGGTTGCCGGCATGATTGCCGATGCCAAGAAAGTAGTCGTCTTTACCGGGGCCGGTTTCAGCACCGAGTCGGGCGTGCCCGATTTCCGCAGCCCCGGCGGAGTCTGGGACAGGTTCGACCCCAGCGAGCTGAACCTGCCCAACTTCCTGCGCTCGGAGGAAGTCCGCGAGAAATACTGGCGGATGCACAAGATGATGTGGGAGACCATCCGCGACGCCGAGCCCAACGCCGGGCACCACGCCGTCAACGAGATACGCGATATGGGCAAGCTGGACTGCGTCGTCACCCAGAACACCGACGGCCTGCACCAGAAGGCCGGCGTCCCCGCCGCGATGGTGCTGGAGATACACGGCACGATGCAGTGGGTCGACTGCCTGGACTGCCAGCAGCGCTACCCCCGCGCCCACGCCCACGATAAGATGCTGGCCGGGGAGGCCATCCCCCGCTGCGACGCCTGCGGCGGCGTTCTCAAACCGGCCACGGTGGCCTTCGGGCAGGCCATGCCGGAGCGGGAGACCCGCGAGGCCGAGGCACGCTCGGCGGGCTGCGACCTCTTTCTAGCGGCAGGGTCGTCGCTGCTGGTCTATCCCGCCGCCCAGATGCCGGTTATCGCTAAAAGGAGCGGCGCCAGGCTGGTCATCCTCAACCTGACCCCCACCCCCCACGACGACCACGCCGACGTCGTCATCGGTGGGAAGACCGGCGCCACGCTGGCCCGCATCGTCAAGCGCGCCAGGGAACTCCTCTCACCCAAGCGCGGCGGGTAACCGGATTGAGACTTTTTCACCGCTTCGTCCTGCTCCTGCTGGCGCTTTGCCTGCTGCCCCTCGGGGCGCTGGCCGGCTGCGCTCCCCGCGATGCGCTGGACGCCAGCCTGGACGAGATTACCGGCCCTTACCGCTTCGATACCGTCGGCTGGGAGCTCGGCGCCCTGGGCGGGGAGGTCCTGCTGGCGGTCTTCGGCCGGACGCAGGCTGACGGTACGGCGCGCGTCATCGAGTATTTCAATAATGCGGCGCGCCTTAAAGAGCTGGCCAAAGAGATAGCCGCCGTCGAAGATGGCCGTCAACCGGGCGACTCCGATGCCCTCCGGGGAGAGTACCAGACCGTCGAGATAGCCAATGCCCGGCTTGCCCTCACCGTGGAGCGGACGCTGGAGTCCCAGATAAGGGAGGCCCTGACCGAAGCGGGTATCATCAATCCCTTCGGCGGGGAGGGGGCCGCTTTCCCGCCGCTCAATTTCCACCTGGGGCCGCCGCCGCACCTGCTGGTCGTCTCGCCGCGCGACCGTATCGAGAACCTGCGCAGGGTGAACCTGCTGCCGCATTTGACTACCGCGGAGATGGAGGAAATCGAGGCTGACGTGGAGGAATTAGGCTACTCGGCCCTGGTGACCGGCCTCGGCGGCATCGCCACCTATCCCAGCTTCGTCACCAATGATGACGACCTGCGCTTTACTCTGGATACCGCCGCCGAGGAGTGGCTGCACCAGTACCTGGCCTTTACGCCGCTGGGCCTGGGCTACGTGCTGGACCTGAGCGGCTTCCACCGCGACGACGACATCGCCACGATGAACGAGACGGTCGTCGGCATCGCCAGCGAGGAAATCGGCGGTATGGTCTATGATAAATACTACGCCGCCGCGATGCCGGAGACCGATGATGAACCCGCCGACGGCTTCGACTTCAACGCCGCCATGCGGGAGACGCGCCTGACCGTGGACGCCTACCTGTCCGCCGGTGAGATTGAGGCCGCCGAGGCCTACATGGAGGCGCGGCGCCGCTACATCAACGACAACGGCTACTACATCCGCAAGCTGAACCAGGCCTACTTCGCCTTCCACGGGGCCTACGCCGACAGCCCCACCTCGGTAGACCCCATCGGCGACGAGTTCCGCCAGCTGCGCCAGCAGAGCGGCTCGCTGCGGACTTTCCTGGATACCGCCGCCGGTATGACCAGCCGCGCCGACCTGGCCGCCGCCCTCAATTAATCCTCGGATAATTCGTTAACATGGCCGGTATATGGTAATATTCGTAATAGGTCAGATTATCCGATGATACCCCAACTGGTAAGCTACGTCACCCGCCGCGAGGGGCGCAAGTTCCGCAAGCTCAACCCCGCCTTCGACGCGGCCGTCATCGACGGGCGGAGGCTGGGTGAAGGGGACGGCATCTCCCTCTACGTGCACATCCCGTTCTGCCGGGCCCTCTGCCCCTTTTGCTGTTTCAACCGCTATCTCTTCGACGAGGGGCTGGCGCGCCGCTACTTCGCCGACCTGAGGCAGGAACTGGCGATGTACGCCGACCGTGGCTTCCGCTTCCGGAGCATCTACTTCGGCGGCGGCACGCCCACGGTGCTCATGGACGAGCTGGCCGGGTTCATGGACTATCTGCGGGGGCTGTTCCCGGTGCGGGAAATCTCGCTGGAGACAACCCCCCGGGAGCTAACGCCGGAAAATATTCGTCTCCTCAGGGAGATGGGCGTTAACCGCCTCTCCATCGGCGTGCAGAGCTTCGCGGCGCCCGTCCTCAAGACGATGGGGCGCACTAACGGCCCCGCCGACGAGGTCAAAAAAAGGTTGCTTAATGCCGAGGGACAGTTCGCTACCCTCAACGTGGACTTCGTCTTCAATTTCCCCGGCCAGACCGTCGCCCAGTTCGCCGCCGACGTGGCCGCCTTCAAGGAGCTGGGGCTCGACCAGGCCACCTTTTATCCTCTGATGGCCTCCCCCCACAAGCGGGACGCCCTGGAGCGTAAGTTCAACCGGGTGGACAACTCGCGGGAGCGCCGCTTCTACGACGTCATCCTCGGCGAGCTTTACGGCGGCGGTTACCACGCCGCTACGGCCTGGTGCTTCTCGCGCGGGGAGCGGATGATTGACGAGTATATCGTCGAGTACGACGACTACATCGGCATCGGCGCCGGCTCGGTGAGCATCGTCCGGGGCAACTTCTACGCAAACTCCTTCTCCCTCGACCGCTACCACGAACTGACGGACGCCGGCAAGCTGCCCATCGCCGGCTGGCGGCGTCTTTCCGACAAAGAGAACCACCGCTACTACCTGCTCACCAAGCTCTTCGGTCTGGAGCTGGACGAGGCCGCTTTTCGTAAGCGCTTCGGGGCGGATATCCGCCGCAAGCTGCCGGCGGAGCTGGCCTTCTTCAAGGCCTTCGGGCTGGTTAACGGGGAGGGTACGCTTAAGGTCACCGAGCGAGGGATGTACCCGGTGAGCGTGATGATGCGGGAGTTCTTCGCGGCATTGAACAACCTGCGGGAATACTATATCGAGAACCAGCTTTAAAGCGGCCACCCCGCCCCATCTGAAATATCTATTCCCACCCAAGCCACCCTCGCGGCATCCGCGGCTTAGCCCGTAGTATTTCACTCCCACCACCCACCGGGGTGTTTAAGAGGGGCGAAGCCCCTCTTCTTAAAACAAATTCCCCCTCTCCTGCGGCACGCATCGTCAGGAGAGGGGGACAAAGGGGGTGAGGTAATAAATAGATCCGGGGGGATAAAAAGCCTCTATTTCGTCGCCACGTGCAGCCCCACGATGCCGAACCAGAGCGGGCGGTAAGTAACGGTCTTAAAACCGGCCTTG
This sequence comes from Dehalococcoidales bacterium, assembly GCA_034420195.1. Lineage (GTDB taxonomy): Bacteria > Chloroflexota > Dehalococcoidia > Dehalococcoidales > RBG-16-60-22 > DAOUEH01. The sequence goes on along the minus strand of DAOULO010000032.1, from coordinate 1,688 downwards.
AGCAGCATCTCCCTGACCTCCTCCGGCCCGTAGAAACGTGACATGGACTCGGCCAGATAGCGGTAGGCAGGGGGATTGCCTGATATCAGCGTGCCCACCGGCTGGGCGACGATACGCATGTAGAGGTGAAAGAGCCAGCGGATAACGCGGTTGGCCGGCTGACTGGAGTCCACGATAACGTAGCGACCGCCCGGTTTCAACACCCGCCTGACCTCGGCCAGGTGGGGCAGACACAGCTGGTTCTTGTAGGTAAGGTTGCGGCAGGCGAAGGAAATCCCCACGCAGTCGAAGTGCCCGTCGGGGAAGGGCAGATTGGCGGCGTTGCCGTTGACGAACTTAATCCGCTCGAAGACACCGGCGCGGTAGGCCTTGCGCTTGGCCAGCTCCAGCATGGGCTGGCTATAGTCCAGTCCGGTGATGGCCACGCCCTTATCGGCCAGCCGGGCCAGGTGCACGCTGAGGTCGCCGGTGCCACAGCCCAGGTCGAGGATTTGCCGGGGGTGGCCTTCCAGGCATACTCTGGCCGTCAGCCGCCGCCAGCGCCGGTCCAGGCCCCAGGTCACCAGGTGATTAATCAGGTCGTAGCTGGGTGGCACCACCTGGAACATGCTGTGCAGGGGGCGGGGCTGGGGGAATATCTCGTTGCTTTTCGTCATATTTATAAGGCTCCGGCAATCATGTAGCCCACCGCCATGAGGAGCTGCGTCAGCAGCACCACCATGACGTTAGCGGCCATGCCCGGTATCAGCCGGGCCGGGTCGTCGTGGTGCCGGGCACCGTTGACCGCCCGCAGGGCCAGCGGCAGCGTCAGCAGGCCCAGCAGGGCCCAGACCGGCATGACGCCGGCGGCCACCCAGCCGGCAATCCAGAGGTAGACAAGCAGCGTTACGGCCGTAAAAAAGACGGCGGTGCGCCGCTTGCCCATGGTGATGACCAGCGTCATGCGCCGGGCTACTTTATCGGCCTCGGCGTCGGGGAACTCGTTGAGCAACAATAAATTGTGCACCAGCAGGCCGGAGGGAACAGCCGCCGCCACCAGCTCCCAGGTATAGTGGCCCGCCTGGGCGAAATACATCCCCAGCACGGGCAGGGTGCCCATGCCGGCCCCGGCGGCCCACTCCGGCCAGGGGTGCTTGAGGATGTAGGGGCTGTAGAGCAGGATGAAAATGGCCGCCACCAGCAGCAGCGGCAGCAGCGGCCACCCCTGTACCACGGTAAAGTAGATGCCGATGGGTACGGCCAGGAGCAGCGCACCGAAGCCCAGCCAGAACACCTGCCGCGGCCGGAGCAGCCCGGCGGGCAGGATGCCGCTGCCGCCGCTGAAGGGCGTGCGGCGCGTGGCCAGGTCAACACCGCTTTTATAGTCAAAATAGTCGTTAAGGGTGTTGACGCTGATATGGGCCAGCAGCAGCCCGAAACCGGCCAGAGCGGCGTAGCCGACGTGGGCGACGCCGTCGTACCAGGCGATGGCGCTGCCCAGAAAGGCCAGCACCGCCGTCAGCGTGAGGAACTGCGGGCGGGTCTCCAAGAACCAGACTTTGAAGCCTTTCATGCGCTTCCTTTCAAGTTATGGCCGTAGCTACCACGGCGGTCGTTGTTATCCGTAGGGATGGCGTCGCTCCGTAGCTATACGTCGCTAATCGGCTTGGCTCCCGGGGCGGTCGGCCCGTCGTAAGCGCACTCCTGCC
>DAOULO010000031.1:0-4799 GCA_034420195.1 Dehalococcoidales bacterium | reverse complement strand
AATTCGATGTTTAGCTGGACGTCATGTACGCCGGTACCGGCAAGGCCCTCGAATACGGCCAGCGGGGCGACGTGGATGTCATCACGGTTCATTCCAAGGCCCGCGAACTGGCCTTTGTCGCCGATGGTTACGGCGTGGAGCGCGTCCCCTTCGCCTATAACTACTTCCTCATCGTGGGGCCCGCCTCCGACCCGGCCGGTATCAAGGGCATGACCCCGGAGGCCGCCTTCCAGAAGCTGATGGAGACCGGTAGCGGTGCTTTCATCTCCCGCGGCGACGATTCCGGGACGCACAGCAAGGAAAAATCAATCTGGCAGGGCGCCGGCTACGACTACGCCGAGGTGCAGGCAGCCGGACCCTGGTACATCGAGGCCGGTGCCGGCATGGGGCCGACCCTGGTGATGGCCAACGAGAAGCTGGGCTATACCCTGACCGACATGGGCACCTACCTGGCCTATAAAGGTGGTCTGGACCTGGTGCCGATTGTGGACAAGGGCGAGATTCTGCTCAACGTCTATTCCGCCATCGCTGTCAATCCGGAGAAGGTAGGTGTCAAGAACCTGGAGATGGCCCAGAACCTGATAGACTTCCTCACCTCCGACGAGATACAAGAACTCATCGGCAACTACGGCGCTAAGGAGTACGGCATGCAGCTCTTTACTCCCTGTGCCGGCAACGAACCCGCCGGTTAACGCTTTACCCGTAACTGGCTGGCATCCCCTCCTCCCGGTGCCCGCCGGGGGGAGGGGATTAGGCACGGCGGGCTGGTATCATATGCTTTGGAGCGGGCATATTGGATAGTATCTGGAACGGCTTTGTCAAGGCCATCGAACTGATTATCACCTTCGACCCGGAGGTCATGCAGATAGCCGGGAGGTCGCTGCGCCTTGCCCTGACCTCCACGGTTATCAGCTCGCTCATCTTCGTCCCTATCGGCTGCCTCATCCACTTCAACGAGTTCCGCGGCAAGCGATTCCTCGTCGTCGGCATCATCCAGACGCTCTACAGCGTCCCCACCGTCGTCATCGGGCTTTTCGTCTTCGTTTTCGTCTCGCGGGCCGGGCCGCTGGGCTTCACGGGCATCCTCTTCACGCCCACGGCCATCATCGTGGGGCAGGCGCTGTTGATATCCCCCATCATCCTGGGGCTCACCATCTCCGCCCTGAGCAATATGGACCGGAACATCCCCGATACCGCCCGCTCGCTGGGGGCCAGCCGCCTCCAGATGGCCACCACCGTCCTCAGAGAAGCCAAGTTTGCCGTACTGGCCGCGGTTATTCTGGGCTTCGGGCGGGCCATCTCCGAGGTGGGCGTCTCCCTCATGCTGGGCGGCAATATCCGGGGCTTTACCCGCGTTATCACCACCGCCATCTCCCTGGAGACATCCAAGGGTGATATCGAGCTTTCCATGGCGCTGGGTATTATCCTGCTTTTAATGGCCTTGCTGGCCAATATCGTCATGGCGAGGATACAGCAGAAATGAGCCAGCCCTTTATCGAAGCCAGAGACATCGGTCAGCGCCGCGACGGGCGGGAAATCCTGAAGCATATTAACCTCAGGATAGAGCGCGGCCAGGTGATGGCGCTCATCGGGCCCACCGGGGCTGGCAAGACCACGCTCTTGCGCATCCTCGACCTGCTCGATGCACCGGCTTCCGGCCGGGTCTTCCTCGACGGGAAGGACGTGACCGGCCCGGAGAAGGTCAGGCTGGCGGCGCGCCGCCGCATGGCCTTCGTCCTCCAGAAGCCGGTGGTCTTCAACGCCAGCGTTTACGATAACGTCGCCAGCGGTCTGCGCTGGCGCGGGCTGAAGAAGCGGCAGATTCGGGAGAAGCTGGAAGATTTACTGGAGACGATGGGCCTGGCCGATTACCGCGGGCGTAACGCCCGGACGCTCTCCGGCGGGGAGACACAGCGGGTGGCCATCGCCCGGGCCATGGCCACCGACCCGGAGGTTCTCCTCCTCGACGAGCCCACCGCCAACCTCGACCCGGTTTCGGCGGCCCGCATCGAGGAGCTTATCGCCGGTGTCATCCGGCGGGAGACCATCACCGTCATCATGGCCACGCACGATATGTCCCAGGGGCAGCGCCTCGCCGACCGGATGAGCGTCCTCGCCGACGGGCAAATCGAGCAAAGCGGCTCCCCCCACGATATCTTCGCCCGTCCCACCAACCGGGCCGTGGCCGAGTTCGTCGGCATGGAGAATATCCTGGACGGGGTGATTACCGCCTGCGAGGGCGAGATGGCGGTCATCGACGTCAGCGGCAAACTCATCCAGGCGGTGGCTGATTGCGCTAAAGGCGACGAAGTCTCGGTGGGGATGCGCCCGGAGGACATCACCCTGGCCCTGTCTCGCTTCTCCTCCAGCGCCCGCAACTCGCTGGAAGGCAAGGTGACCTGGGTGGCTTCAAGCGGGCCTTTCTGCCGCGTGGAAGTGGACTGCGGTTTCCCGCTGGTGGCCCTGGTGACGCGGCGCTCCGCCGAGGAGATGGGACTGAAGAAGGGGACGACGGTCTACGCCAACTTCAAGGCGGTCAGCATCCACGTCATCAAGCGGCATTGACAGCTCGATTTGATTGATGTTATATTTTTCTCGTCTGGCAGCGTAGCTCAGCGGTAGAGCAGGGGACTCATAAGCCCTTGGTCACTGGTTCAAATCCAGTCGCTGCCACTTCTTTTTGAGTTTACCAGTCCGGCGGGCCTACCGGTTTTTGTTTATTATAAATATCGTTATAGATTATCGTCCCAAAGTTCTTCATGATTTCCCAGCGCGCCGGGTCGCGCGGCTCGTCGGGGATGGCCCGGATAACGGCGTCGTGGCGGGCGATATAGCCGTCCCGGAATTCGGGATGGGTGTGGATGTAAAGGTCGTTGCGCCGGATGCCTCGCAGCACGCGCTGACCGGTCTCCACCGGGTCCATGACCGCTTTCATAAAATCCTCGCGACGGCGGGGCGGGGTGCCCTGGGGACGCGGCGGCGGTTGGGGTGGCCAGGTCTCGCCCTCGTTGCGGAGGTGCTCGGGGCGGTTCTCGAAGGTGGACTTGCCCAGGTTGGTCGCCGTCGGCCCGGGAAAGAGCACCGAGACCCCGATATTCCTGTCCTGGAGCTCGGTGGCGATGCATTCCATCATACCGGTCACGGCGTACTTGGTGGTACAGTAGATACTGAAGTTGGCCGAGCCCATCAGGCCGCAGGTGGAGGACGTGGTGACGATGTGGCCGCCCTCGCCGTGCTTGAGGATGCGCGGCAGAATGGTCGTGATGCCGTTGATGACGCCGCCTACATTGACACCCAGGCTGTAGTCCCAGTCTTTGTAGGTCAGTTTCTCTATCGGGCCGCCGGAACCGACGCCAGCGTTATTGACGAGGACGTGAATCTTGCCGAAGACCTTTTCCGCCTCGTCGGCGGCACGGACGTAAGCCTCACGGTCGGTAACGTTGAGATTAATCGGGTGGACTTCGCCACCATTTTCCTTGAAATAGGCCATCGCCTCGTCCAGGGCGTACTGGCGCGCATCGGCGATGACGACCTTCATCCCGTTTTTAGCCAATACCTTGGCAATACCCAGTCCTATGCCGCTGGCACCGCCGGTGATAAAGGCTACCTTTCCTTTAACGTCTTTCATGTTTATCTCTCCCGTATTTCAGTTTTTACCCTGTAAAGAATCAAGCGCTACGTCGTGATACCACAGGAGCCGTCTTGGCACATCACCGCCTCCGGCATCCGCAGCGGTCTGGCATCCTTCTTGACGCCGGCCTTGGGAATCCACGGGTCGATGGCTACCGTCTGGAAGTAGGAAAAGTCGGTAACAATCCACATCGGGTTCATTTCCCCGCCGACGACGACGAAGTTCATCATCTCCGGGCGCTTGAAGCGGAAGTTCAACTCGTCCAGGAGCCAGTCGCCAAGTTTGGCGGGGTCGTCGTAGCCTTCTTGCTTCAGGCTCTTGGCTACCAGCGGGTCGACGACGAAGGTGAACGCGCCGCCGAAGGGCCCGCTGATATTTTTGACCACTTCCCGCATACGCTGGGCTGGCCCGGTGTTGAAACCGATGATTGTCCAGCCGCGGAAAAGGCTGACCGTGCTCTCATCACGTTTGAAGCCCTTGCGCACGTGGAAAGGCTCCCAAGCGCTGCCCTCCTCGTTTTCGGCGCAGCACATGTTGTTGTAGTTGATGGTGGTGCCGGTACTGGCGGTAAACGTGGCGCCGGGGCGAACATCACCCAGGTTGATACTCATCAGCGTCCAGGCCCGCCCGATGACGGAGTTAGCATAGTTTACCGGGCTTAGAGCACCCAGACCGTAGTTCATGCCGATTTCGTCGCGGATGGGGCCATTGACGACCATCATGCTGGCGAAGGAGGTGGTCGAGCTGGGCATGGAGGGCCGCCCCGAGGCGGCCAGCGCCAGGATGACCGGGAAATGCTCCGGCCTGGCCCCGGCCATGACGGCGTTCACGGCGACTTTCTCCACCGTATACTGGAGCCTTTCCTCGTGGGTGGTCACCGACATCATCCCGACGATTTCCTGCGGGTCGTGGTCGGTGCCGGTGAGCATCTCCGCCACACGCTCTTCGGTCGGCAGGACGATGGGCAGACCGTCCGTCCAGCCGTTCTCCAGAAAGAGACGGTGTAAATTGGCCTCGGTCTCCGGCTCCAGCTGGCGCGGTCGCTCCGGCCTCTTTTCGGCCTTGTAGTTCTTCTCCGCTTCCGTCAGGGGATGGGTGAGGGCGAAGAGAACCTCCTCCATGAGAGGCGCGCCGGAGACCGGGACGTTGCCGGACACGTAGTCGTGCA
>DAOULO010000030.1:0-6092 GCA_034420195.1 Dehalococcoidales bacterium | reverse complement strand
GAGGTGGACGTGGTCACCACCGGCACCTTCGGCATCATGTGCTCCTCGGGGGCCTATTTCAATATCGGCCATACCCGGCCGCGTATCAAGCTGGGTGGCGGGCGCGCTTACCTCAACGACGTCCCGGCCTACACCGGCATCGCCGCCGTCGACCTCTTCCTGGGGGCGGGGGCCCTGCCCGACGACGACCCGCGTAACCGCGTCCATCCCGGCGAGTTCAACTACGGCGGCGGGCACGTCATCGAGGAACTGGTGGCCGGCAAGGACGTGCGGCTCTCGGCGACGGCCTACGGGACGGACTGCTACCCCCGCAAGCGGCTGGAGACCTGGCTCAATATCAAAGACCTCAACGAGGCGGTGCTCTTCAACGTGCGCAACGCCTACCAGAACTACAACGTGGCCGTGAATACGTCGGAGAAGACTTTGTATACCTACATGGGCATCCTCAAGCCGCATTTGGGCAACGCCAACTACGCCACGGCGGGGCAGCTTTCGCCCCTCTTTAACGACCCGTACTATAAGACCATCGGCATCGGCACCCGCATCTTTCTGGGGGGCGGCGTGGGCTACGTGGCCTGGCAGGGCACCCAGCACAGCCCCGGTGTGCCCCGCACCGCTAAGGGCATCCCCAAAGAAGGCGCCGGGACGCTGGCCGTCATCGGCGACTTAAAGCAGATGAGCCCGCGCTGGCTGGTGGGGACGAGTATCGTCGGCTACGGTTGCAGCCTGACGGTGGGCCTCGGCGTGCCCATTCCCATCCTCAACGAGGAAATGCTGGCCTGCACCACGGTGACCGACGCCGATATCCTAGCCCCGGTGATAGATTACGCCGACGCCTTTCCCCAGCTCAAGCCGGATAAGCTGGGCGAGGTCAGTTACGCCGAGCTGAAAAGCGGCAAGATAAAGGTCAGGGGGAAGGACGTGCCCACCGCGTCGCGCTCCAGCTACCCGCTGGCGGTGGAAATCGCCACCACCCTCAAGGAGTGGCTTAAGGAGGGGCGCTTTGAGCTTACCCAGGCGGTGGCGCCGCTGCCGGGGGTGACGTCCGGCGTGGCCGCTAAGCCCCTCAACGAGCGCCCCGTCGAGGAGGCCGACCTGTAGTCGCGGAGGTAAGATAAATGCCCGTTTCCAAAAGGATAGTTTTACGTTTTCCCAAGCGCCTGGTGGAGCGCCCCATCATCTACCGCCTGGTCAAGGACTACGACCTGGAGTTCAACATCCTCAAGGCCTCCATCACTCCCGAGCAGGAGGGCCTGCTGGTGCTGGAGCTCAAGGGCGACCAGAAGGAGTACGATAAGGGCATCGAGTTCCTCATGAAGGCGGGCGTCAAGATACAGTCGCTCTCGCAGGACGTGATACGCAACGAGGCGCGCTGCACCCACTGCGGGGCCTGCGTCACCGTCTGCCCCACCGGGGCCTTCCGGGTCGATCCCAAGACGACGATGATTATCTTTGAAAACGAGAAATGCATCGGCTGCGGGCTCTGCATCACCGCCTGCCCGCCGCGGGCGATGGAAGTACACTTTTAATGGTTAATAACTTATCACTCGGTAAAACTACAAGCACTAAATAGGAGAAATGTATGGATGATAACCGTAGTTCATATCGTGACCTTTTTAATTTCTTCGTTAATCTTTTCATAGCTATGGTAACTATAGGACTTGCTGTTTATGCCATATACATTGCTGGTGGCATCGAAGCCATGACACAACCATTACCTCCTATAGTTTTGGCAGCTTTTGGGCTGGCTTTTATTTTCGTAATCTGGGCATTAATCAATGGCTTAAAGATGATTAGAACACCGAAAGGTAAAAGCTTGGAAGAGTTCATCGAAACTATAAACCAGTTAAAACCCTCTATTGATAAGGCGAAGACAAACCAAGAAGATAGCAAACCAAAAATAGATATAGAACTAAAAATCAATACAGCGGATATATCGAAGATGAAAGCCGAACAACTCAAAGCATTTGTTGATTCTATTACAGAGCTTATAAACCTCACCCGATTTAATTCCAAACCTTAAGACAAGGGAAGTCAAAGAAGGGTTTACCCTTCTTTTAATTACTTCCCCCTCTCCTGCTAAAAGCCTCGTCAGGAGAGGGGGATACAGGGGGTGAGGTCAATAAATATTCTCAATAAGAAAAAGCCCGCCTACCAGCCGCGAACCTACCGCCACTGGGTCGAGGGCAAAGACCTGGTGGCCTTCAGCGTCACCATCAAGGAGACCGACCTCTACATCCGCGCCGGCATCGACCTCACCCGCCAGGCCAAGCGCATGGTGCACAAGTACCGCTACCAGCTGGAGGGCTATATCAGCCGTAACCCCGCCTTCGCCAAGTCGCTGGCACCGCTGCCCGTCCCCCGCTTCGCCCCGGAAATCGTCCGGGAGATGGCCCAGGCGGGTCAGGCGGCCGGGGTCGGCCCCATGGCGGCCGTGGCCGGGGCCATCGCCGAGCATGTCGGGCGTGACCTGTTCACCTACTCGCGGGAGGTAATCGTGGAAAACGGCGGCGATATCTTCCTCAAGGTAGTCAGCCGGCGGACTATCGGCGTTTACGCCGGGGAATCGCCGCTGACCGGCAAAATCGGGCTGGAAATCCCGCCGGAGGCCACCCCTCTGGGTGTCTGCACCTCATCGGGGACGGTGGGGCACTCGCTGAGCTTCGGCAAGGCGGATGCCGTGGTGGCCATGGCGCCCTCAACCGCCCTGGCCGACGCCGCCGCCACGGCCGTCGGCAACCGGGTCGGCGGAGCGGAGGACATCGATAAGGCCATCGCCTTCGGCCGGGGGATAGCGGGCCTTACGGGCCTCGTCATCATCGCGGGTGATAAAGTGGGGGCCTGGGGGGACGTCAAGCTCTGCGAAACGGCGGCCTGAGCCGCTATCTTTCAATCTTTAACGCGATGGGGTTCAGGACCTGGTCCACCCCTTTAAGGGGCGCCACCATGCCCTCCAGGGTGCTCTTGATAATCTCGACGGGGAAATAACTCAGGGGGACATCGGCGCCGTTGAGGGTAATCTTTACCTCTCCCTCGTCAGCGACGGTAATCTCCAGGGTCTCGATGGGGCCGGTATCGTGCAGGCTGGCGATGATGCCGCCGGCGACGTGGTCGATATAGCCCGCCACGAAATAATCGAGGTCAATGGGCACGTTGTTGACGGCCAGGCTCACACGCTTGGTCACAATCGTTTCTCCTCTCCGGGAACAATTATCGGCTACCGCCTCCAGCATAGCATAAAGGCCAGCAACGAACCAGACCTCCCCCCATCCGGAGGGAGGCCCGGCATTATTTTTAATCTTATTCGGTTAGAGCCGCTGGGAAGACGCTAGGCCTTCCGGCGGACGAGAATCACGCCGGTAGCCACCAGGGCCAGCCCCAGGACAATCATGGCCGCCCCGGCCCCCATCGCTATCTGGGTCACGCCAAAACCGAGCACGGCCAGGTACAGGTAGTTCTCCAGGTTGAGCGCCTGAGCATAAACCAGCTGCTGCGGGTTGGTCGGGTCGAACGGCTGGCCACCCAGCAGGTCGCCGTAGGTGGGCGCGATGCTGTGGCGGTGCTCCCGGACGGTATCGCCGGCAATCTCGGCCTCTTTGGCCGTATCGATGACCTCACCGGCGGCCAGCTTATCGGTGGGTATGCCCAGGGTGATTTTCTCCTGGTCCATGGCCGTTTTGAGCAGGTTGTCCTTGGCGAAGCCCTGCCCCACGAAGAGGCCGCCGATGGCAATGCCGATCACCCCCAGCACGATAACGATAGTGGCGAGAATTTTGGTCCAATTCATGTGACGCCTTCCTCCTGTCTGAAATTAAATCTACCAGTACGATTGTAATTTTTTCCGCGCCCTTCTGTATGTGATAAATATCACATGTTTTTTTAACAATTATGGCTTAGACTGGTAATATAGGGCACCGGCAGATAATTAACTGAGGTTATGAGGAGGTAAGACCATGTGGTATATGCACGAAGGTTTCAGCGGGTGGATGATATTCGGCTGGGCGGGGATGGTAATCTTCTGGGGAGCTATTATCGCCCTGGCGGTGTGGGGTATCCGAAAGGTCACCCGGAAAGATAACTCGTCCGACAGGCCAACGCCCCTGGACATAGCGCGGGAGCGCTACGCCAAGGGCGAAATATCCCGTAAAGAGTTCGAGCAGCTCAAGAAAGACCTGTAAACGCGGCCTTACTTTTTCTTGGGCGATAACAGCTCGTCCAGCTTGGCGGTGTTGAAGCCGACGACGATGTCCTTATCGTCGATGATGATGGCCGGCACCGCCATCTGCCTGGTCTTGGCCACCATCTCCTTGGCGGCATCACGGTCGGCGGCCACGTTGTACTCCGTGAAAGCAATTCCCTTCTGCGAAAGATACTCCTTCGCTCTGGTACAGTAGGGTCAGGTAGGGGTGGAATACAACACTACTTTCTTATCGGCCATTTTTTCTCCTTCCCGGCGGTGGTCAATCCTCACCCGGCCGGACAATAGCGGGCGGGATATGCTATACTTTAACCGCACGGCTATTATTATCTTATTATAACCCCAGGGAGATTAATGCAACTTATATCACATACACCGGCGGCCGGCACGGATAAAATACAATTTAAGTCGCCGTATTGACAGTACCACGGTTTAGTTTTATCATTCGTTACGCGGCAATCCACCTACCCTACCGAGGAGGTAACTCATGGCAGAAGACCAGACAACCACGCTGGCGGCCCTCAAGCAGGCCCTCCAGATGGAAATAGACGGCAAGCAGTATTACCTCAAGGCGGCGCAGGCCGCCACCAACGAGCTGGGCCGGAAGCTCCTTACCAAGCTGGCCGCCGAAGAGGACATCCACCGCCAGGTCTTTGAGCGCATCTACGCTTCGCTGAGCCAGAAAAAGGGCTGGCCGCCGGCCCAAGTCCCCCACGACGGCGGTAAGGGCCTGAACACGGTCTTCGCCGAGGCCATCAAGCAGCTGGGTAAGGACTACCAGCCCCTGCCGACGGAGATGGACGCCATCGAGACGGCCATGGGCATGGAAAACAAGACCTACGATTTCTACCAGAAACAGGCCGCCGCCGCCACTCACGAGGGCGAAAAGGAGTTCTACGAGGAGCTGGCCGCCCAGGAGGCCGTCCACCACAGCACCCTGATGGACTACTTTGAGTTTCTCAAGGACCCGGCGGACTGGTTCACCCGGACGGAGCACCACTCCCTCGACGGCGGCTAGGATATTACCCGGCGCGAAATATCCGGTAGCGGAGTGAAACGATGCTGAAAATAAAAGACCTCTCCGTGGCGGTGGGCGACAAGGAAATCATCCACGACATCAACCTAACCATCCGGAACGGTGAGACGCACGTCCTCTTTGGCCCCAACGGCGCCGGCAAGAGCACCCTGATCATGGCCATCATGGGCTCCCCAAAGTACCAGGTCACCCGGGGCTCCATCCACTTCAAAGGCAAAGACATCACCCGCCTCTCCATCGACGAGCGGGCGCGGCTGGGCATCGGCATGTCCTTCCAGCGGCCGCCGGTGGTGCGGGGCGTCAAGACGCGCGAGATGGTGGCCGCCTGCCTCAAGAGTAAAGATGGCGACGCCGCCATCGCGGCGCTGGCCGAGCAGGCTGACCTCAGCGACTTCCTGGAGCGTGATATCAACTACGGCTTCTCCGGCGGGGAAATCAAGCGCTCCGAGCTGATGCAGCTCCTGGCGCAGCGTCCGGAGCTCACCCTGCTCGACGAGCCGGAGTCCGGCGTCGACCTGGTCAACATCGCCCTCATCGGGGAGCTGATGAACGAACTCCTGGAGAAGAACTGCCCCATCCAGCAGCGCCAGTCCATGGGGCTCATCATCACCCACACCGGCCATATCCTGGACTACGTCAACGCCCGCACCGGCTACGTCATGTGCGACGGCACCATCGGCTGCGTCGGCGACCCCCACGAGATGCTGGCAACCATCCGGGAGAAGGGCTACGACGAGTGCATCCGCTGCTACCTGGGGAGGCTGCCGGTAGATGACTAAGTCAGGGTCTTCCCCGGCCGATAAAGACAAGGCCAGAGCGGCGGCGGCCAAAAGGGCCGCCCTGGGCGAGGACATCGAC
>DAOULO010000029.1:0-2369 GCA_034420195.1 Dehalococcoidales bacterium | reverse complement strand
AACGCCCTCCTCGCGCATGGCCTTGCAGGCCTGCGTGCCGGCGTAGTCGAACTCGGCCGCCTGCCCGATGATGATGGGCCCGCTGCCGATGATGAGGACTTTAGAGGGTTTAGGTGGCATTTATGTGGGTGTCTCCTTAGTTAAGTACAATATCCGAATTAAATCCATCTACCGTTCCATTCCACTTGATTCTAAAGCTCTTTGAAACTGGTTTAGCATTGTACGAGAACACGCTTACTTTTATTGAATATTCAACGTCTTTTTGAAATATGAGAGCAATGGCATCAACTGATGCCGAAGTTAATTCTGAAGGCAAATCAGGTGATACACTGCCTGAATAGTGATACCGCATTCTTAAGACCTCAAGTAATTCAAAGTCTTTGCTGTTTATATCAACAGGAGAATATATCTTCTCAATATCTTGGGGTGTATTTATAACAGGACTACCTACATCCAATCCTTTGGTATAGATTAGTTCATGGTGTCGGCTCCAGTGGAGAATTTTCGAGTCGGAGTAGATACGTGTTTTCCCTGCGTGGGTTATTTCAATTTTAGCGCTACAGTTTAAAGCAGCGCGCCTTCCTATATTTTTTACTTTCAGGCGTAGATACTTAATGCGATAAGTCTCTCTTGAGTCCCCCTTAGCTGCATTGACGAAATCATTGTTATCTGTGATGTATGGATTAGACTTTTCTTTTGCCTTTAAATCAATCTCTAGTCTTGGTTGTTTCCACCAATCAACCATTTCTTTCCCCACCAATGCTACTATTGCCCCGCCGAACGCGCTTAAAATATTCACAACCCATTGTGGCATTTCTTTCCTCCCCTTTACCCCCTCGCTGTAATCTATTCCCACCCGGCCCCAAAATCCCTCTCGCTCTCCCTTTACCAAAGGGAGAAGCTATTAAGTGTCTCCTTATTAAATCTCCCTTATTCAGTTTCCCCCTTTGAAAAAGGGGGACTAAAGGGGGATTTCCTCGGGGATTTTCTCACTGATTTCCCCCTCGATTTTCTCCAAAACTCCCCTGATATTAGTTAACACCTCTGTATTGGTAAACCTAAGTACCGTGAGACCAAGCTCGCTTAAGTAATTGTCCCTTATCCTGTCGTACTCCATCGTTTCGCCAACGAGATGGTGGCTGCCGTCTATTTCAATGGCTAGCCTTGCCTTCGGACAATAAAAGTCCACAATATAATCGCCGATAGGTTTCTGCCGGTAGAAAATCAATCCTTTTACCTGTCTCATCCTTGTCTTCCACCAGAGGTGCTTTTCGGCCTCGGTCATATTCTCCCTGAGTTGTTGCGCAAATTGCTTCAGGCTCTTGTCGTAGGGTAGCACTTCTTTTTAGTAACTCCCTTATTTAGTTTCCCCCTTTGAAAAAGGGGGATTAAGGGGGATTTTCTATTTCTTCCCCTCCTTAATCATCTCCACAAACTTCTTGAACAGGTAGACGTTATCCAGCGGGCCGGGGGAGGCCTCCGAGTGGTACTGGATGGCGAAGATGGGCAGCTCCTTATGGCGCAGGCCCTCGACGGTGTTATCGTTGAGGTTGATGTGGGTTATCTCCAGCCCGCTGCCGGCGATGCTGTCGGCGTCGACGGCGTAGCCGTGGTTCTGGGCGGTGATGTGCACGTTGCCGGTGGCCAGCTCGCGCACGGGGTGGTTGCCGCCGCGGTGGCCGAACTTGAGCTTGAAGCACCGGCCGCCGAAGGCGCGGGCGATGAGCTGGTTGCCCAGGCAGATGCCCATGATGGGCTTCTGGCCGGCCAGCTTTTTGACGTTGGCGACGATGTAGTCGAGCAGGGCCGGGTCGCCGGGGCCGGGGGAGAGCAGGATGCCGTCGGGCTTGAGGGACAGGATATCCTCGGCGCTGGTGGTGCAGGGCACGACGGTGGCGTGGCAGCCCCGGGCAGCCAGCAATCTTAAGATGTTATACTTCAGCCCGCAGTCCAGCGCCACGACGTGGTAGGGCGTCTCACCCTGGCCGTTTTTCCATTCGTAGGTCTTCTCGGTGGTGACGTCTTTGACGAAGTCAATCTCGCCGTAGTCGGGGGCCTTTTTGATGGTCTCCAGGGCCTCGGCGGGCGTTTTCGTCGTCGTTATCATGCCCATCATCACCCCCGCCGCGCGCAGGCGGCGCGTGATGGCGCGCGTGTCCACCCCCCACAGGCCGGGGATGCCGCCCTCGGCCAGGTAATCGTGGATGGTCTTATCGTTGAGGTAGTGGCTGGGGAGGTCGCAGGCCTCGCGGACGACGAAGCCCTTGACCTGGATTTGCCGCGACTCGATGTCCTCGCTATTGGTGCCGTAGTTGCCGATGAGGGGGTAGGTGGGGATGAGAATCTGGCCGGCGTAGGACGGGTCGGTG
>DAOULO010000028.1:0-30161 GCA_034420195.1 Dehalococcoidales bacterium | reverse complement strand
GTTATTATCTAGGCGAGAACTCAACCGGCCCGGGAGGGCGATTACCGGCATATGTTACCGAAAAAAGCACAGGGTTATATCACCTATTTGATGGCGGCCGCCGTCCTGGTGGGGCTCTATTTTTCCTCCATGTACAACTACCTGCTCTTCCACAACCTCGCCGAGCTCTTCAGCATCCTGGTGGCCTTCGGCATCTTCGTCATCGCCTGGAACTCGCGTCAGTTCCTGGATAACAACTTCTTCATCTTCATCGGGGTCGCCTATCTCTTCGTCGGGGGGCTGGACCTGCTCCATACCCTCGCCTACCAGGGCATGAACATTTTCACCGGCCACGGCAGCAACCTGGCCACCCAGCTCTGGCTGAGCGCCCGTTACACGGAGAGCGTTACCCTGCTCATCGCCCCGTTTTTCATCGGGCGCCGGCTCCGGGCGGGCTATCTCCTCCTCATCTATACGCTGGTCACGACGCTATTGCTCCTGTCCATTTTCCACTGGCAAATCTTCCCGGTGAGCTTCGTCGAGGGCAGCGGCCTGACCGCCTTCAAGAAAATCAGCGAATACGTCATCGCCGCTATCCTGGCGGGCGCCATCTTCACCCTGTTCCACCGGCGGCGGGAGTTCGACCGGGGCGTGCTGCGGCTGCTGTATCTATCTATCGTCGTTACCATCGCCTCGGAGATGGCCTTTACCCTTTACGAGAGCCCCTACGGCCCGGCCAACCTGGTGGGGCACCTCCTCAAAATTGTGTCCTTCTTCCTCATCTACAAGGCCATCATTGAGACCGGCCTCGTCCAGCCCTACAAGCTGCTTTTTAGAAACCTCAAGCAGAGCGAGGAGGGCTACCGCAGCCTCTACGAGGAGGCCCCCAGCGCCTACATCTCGGTGGGCACCGACGGCCGCATCGAGCGGGCCAACCGCAGCGCCGCTGACTTTTTCGGCCGGAGCCAGAAGGAACTGCTGGGGCAGCCGGCCGCCGACCTCTTTGCCGATACGCCCGACGGCCGGGTAATCTTCCAGCGCTTCCTCACCGGCGAGGAAAGCTGCGACGAGGAGGTGGAGATGCGCCGCACCGACGGCAGCAGCGCCTGGGGGAGCCTTTCTATGCGGCCCATACACGACGCCAAGGGTAAGATAGCAGCCCGGCGGCTGGCTATCGTGGATATCACCGAGCGCCGCAAGCTCACCCAGCTCAAGGACGACTTCATCGGCCTCGTCTCGCACGAACTGCGCAGCCCCATGACCGTCATTACCGGCGCCATCAACACCGCCCTGACCGAGGAGGAGCGGCTCACCCCGGACGAAAGGCGTCAGCTCCTCAAGGACGCTTCGGTGGAGGCAGACTTACTGTCCAACATACTGGGAAACCTTTTGGAGCTATCACGCATCCAGGCCAACCGCCTGGCCCTTAATGCCGAGACTATCAGAGCCCGCAAGGTAATCCACGCCGCTATCGAGGAGGTCAAACGCCAGGACTCCGGTCATAAATTCGTCACCAACCTGCCCCGGAAGATAGCCCCGGTCGACGCCGACGAGCTGAGGCTGGAACGCATTATTTACAACCTCCTGGAGAACGCTGTAAAATATTCCCCGCCGGGGAGCACCATCCGGGTATCGGCCCACCCCGAAGACAAGTTTCTGGTCATCAGCGTCAGCGACGAGGGGCCCGGCATTACCCCCGCCGACCAGGCCAGGCTCTTCGCCCCCTTCCAGCGGCTGGAAGGCAGCCGGCCCGGCGGTGCCCGGGGGGTGGGGCTGGGCCTGCTGGTGTGCCGCCGCCTGGTGGAGGCCCACGGCGGGCGGATATGGGTGGATTCCACCCCCGGGAAGGGCGCCACCTTTTCCTTCACCATCCCCCTGAGCCGGAGCTAGCCGCCATGAGAGTACCTATGGATGAACAACAGGGACGTTTGACCCCAATGCCGGGGAAGGAGGCATGAAGTGCTAAAACTGTCAACAGAGTCCAAACTGAGCCCGGAAGAGATTATCCAGCGGGCCATAAAATTCTTCGGCCCGGAAGGCTACGGGCTGGAGGTCACCGACCAATCGGAGACCGGCGTCTCCTTTACGGGGGGCGGCGGCGGCGTGGCGGTGACCGCCTATATTGAGGGAAAGAAGACCACCGTCGATATAACGTCGCGAGAGTGGGACTATCAGACGAGACAGTTCCTGCGGGCGCTAGGATAGGATGAGAAAATGACCGAAAAAATGACCGTAGCTCAAGTCCTGGGGAGGGCGATACAGAAAGAGATTGAATCTCAGGAGCTCTACACCCGCCTGGGCCGGACGGCCCAGGACGCCGCCGCCCGCGAGATGCTGGGGCAGATGTCGCGCGTGGAGAAGAAGCACGAGGAGCTGCTGCGCCGCTACCTGCGCGGCGAACTGGGCGAAGGCTCCCTGGCCCACGGCGACGTGCTGGACTACCACATCGCCGAGCACCTGGAGGAGCCGAGCCTGGACCCCGACATGAAGCTGGACGAAATCCTGCTGGCGGCCGCCAACCGCGAGAAGGCCTCCCACGATTTCTACCACGACCTGGCCGGGGCCCACCCTTCGGGGGAGGTCAGGAAGCTGCTGGAGGAGCTGGCGGAACAGGAGCTGGAGCACAAGCAGCGCGTGGAGCACCTCTATACGGAGGTCGCCTTCCCGCAGACGGACGGCGGTTAAGGCCGGCTACTCCAAAAGCTCCATGATGTGCCGCACCTGTCGGGGGGCGCCCCGCCGCAGGACTCCGTCGCTAAGCTGTATCTGGCAGCCGGGGCAGTCGGTAACGACAATATCGGCGCCGGTGGCATCAATCGCGGCCATCTTCCGGTCGGCAATGCGGCGGGACAGGTCGTAGTAGTAAATGCTGAAGGTGCCCGCCATGCCGCAGCAGGTATCGGCTCCGGGCATCTCCACGTACTTGATGTCCTTGAGCGACCTTAAGATTTGACGCGGTTGTTCCTTCACCCCCAGGTGGCGCCCCAGGTGGCAGGGCTCGTGCCAGGTGACCGTCTTGCCGCGGAACTCGGCGGCGACGTGGTAGGCCGACGGGGGCAGGTTGAGGACGTCCACCAGAAACTCGGTGATGTCCTTTACCTTGCCGCCCAAGGCGGCGTAGTCGCGCTGGCGTACGTCGCTATCGGCCAGGAATTTCCTGTAGTCCTTGATGGCCGAGGCGCAGGTGGCGCAGTCGGTAATCACGTAGTCCACGTCCCCGAAGGCCCTCACGTTGGCGTCGGCGAGCTTACGGCCGGTGGTGAAGTCGCCCGCCCCCAGAAAGACCGGCGCCCCGCAGCACCCCTGCCCCCGCGGCACGCGCACCTCAACCCCATTGCGGGTGATAAAATTGACTATTTTTTTGCCTACCTCGGGGAAGACAAAATCGGTCATGCAGCCGGTGAAATAGCCGACGGTGTATTTTACTTTGACACCTTCCGGGGGCAGGTTTACCTCGGGCACCTGCTGGCGCAGGAATTTGGGGGCTATCTGGGGGATGTGCCGCCCTTTGCCCAGCGCCGAAAGGAACATGGAAAGATGGCGTATCGTCCCCTGCGTCTTGGGCATAAAGACGCCCTGGAACCAGGAGGCGAAGCGCACCACCCAGCCGAAGAGCCGCCGCCGCGGCAGCAGCCAGCGGTAGATGAGGTTATAGGGGAAGGGCACGCCCCGCTGCTCTACTTTGGCGGCGCGGGCGGCGGTGAGCACCGCCGGGACTTCCGTCCCCGCCGGGCAGTTCTCGGCGCAGGTGCCGCAGAGGGTACACATGTTGAGCTTATCGGCCAGCTCGCTGCTGAGTTCCAGCTCACCGTCGAGGAGGGCCCGCACCAGCCTCAGCTTGCCCCGTGCCACCGCCGATTCTATTTTTTCCTCGCGGTAGACGGGGCAGGCGGACATGCAGAAGCCGCAGCGGGTGCATTTGTCCAGGTCGGCCTCGAACTTCTTGAGCGGTTCGAGGGCCTTGTTTTCTTTAACTGGCGGTTCTTTCAATAAATACGGATTCCTTTACGGAGTTATCTATTCCCACCCAGGCCGCCCTCGGCGCATCGGCGGCTTAGCCCGGAGATGCCACCCCTTTACCCCCCAGAACGGGAGGAAAGTACTCCACCGCCCACCAAAGGGTGTCTAAGAGGGGCATTAGCCCCTCTTTATTTAGTTCCCCCTCTCCTGCGGGACGCCTCGTCAGGAGAGGGGGACAAAGGGGGTGAGGTCTATTAATCCCCTTCCTCCCATATTTTGCCGGGATTGAGGATATGCTTGGGGTCAAGCACGTCCTTAATCTGCTTCATAATCTCGATGGCCGCCGGGTCCATGGCCTTCTTCAGAAAGCGCTGCTTTTCCAGCCCGATGCCATGCTCGCCGGAGAGGACACCCCCCAGGGCGACGGCCGTCTCGATAATCTCGTCAACGCAGGCCAGGGCGCGGGCGAAGTGCTCTTTATCGTTTTTATCAGTGAGCACCACCGGGTGAAAGTTGCCGTCGCCGATATGCCCGGCGAAGCTCAGCGGCACGTCGTGGCGGCGGGCAGCCTCCTGACCGAGGCGGATGAACTCGGCGATTTTATCGCGCGGCACGGAGACGTCCTCATTGACGATGGTGCGCGCCCGCGAGGAGATGTCCGAGAAGTGGGCGCTGCGCACCTGCCAGTATTTTTCGGCCTCGGCGGCGTCGGCGGCCACGCGGACGTCCCCGGCGGTGGCGCGGCAGAGCGCCGCCACCTGTTCGGCCTCGGCTCGCACCGTCTCCGGCAGGCCGTCCACCTGAATGAGCAGGATGACCTGCGCCTCATCGAGGACTTTATCCGGCAGGAGACCGCGGAACCTGGCGAACGTCCAGCTATCAACCGACTCTACCTTGGCGGGCAGGATGCCACGCGAGATAATCTCGGTGACGGTCTCACCGGCGGTAGCTACGTCACCGAAGACGGCCACGATGGTCTGGCTGGCCGGCGGCGCCGGCAGCAGCCGCAGCGTGATGCGGGTGATAACGCCCAGCGTGCCCTCGGAGCCGGTGAAGAGCATCATCAGCTCGTAGCCGGTGCGGTTCTTGGGCGTCAGGCCGCCCAGCTTGACGATACGCCCGTCGGCCAGGACCACCTCCAGCCCCAGCACGTACTGCTTGGCGACGCCGTACTTCAGGCAGGAAGGCCCGCCTGAGTTCTCGGCGACGACCCCGCCCATGGTGCAGCCGGAGAAGCTCTGGGGGTCGGGGGGGAAGAAAAGCCCCTCTTTAGCGATGGCTTCCTGGAAGTCCTGCAGGACGACGCCCGGCTCCACGGTGGCGTTGAGGTTGACCTTATTTATCTCGATTATTTTATCCATGCGGGTGGTGGCCAGGACAATGCCGCCTTTGATGGGCACCGAGCCGCCGCTGACATTGGTGCCGCCGCCCCGCGGCGTCACCGGGATGAGGTGCTCGCTGGCCAGCTTGAGCACCTCGGAGACCTGGGCGGCGTCGCGCGGCAGGACGACCACGTCGGGGCGGTGCTGCCACATGGCGGTGGCGTCGTAGGCGTAGGTCTCCAGCTCCTCTGGCGCGGTGAGCACGTTTTCCTGGCCGACTATCTTTTGCAGGCGCTTGATGACGCTTGAGCTGAGCATAGCTTCCCCTACTACCACTTTAGCGCTTCGGGGAGATACGTTCAAGCCGGGAGAAAGCCCTAAGGACGGTTGTTCTGGGGCAGGTTGCAGACCAGCCCGGTGGGGCAGGACTCGCATTCCAGTTGCAGGGTGGTGTGGGTGATACGGAAATCCCGCTCCAGCCGCTCGTTCACCTTGGTCAGGATAGCGGCGCTCTGGCTCACCATGCGGTCGGTCACGCTCAGGTGGGCGCTTAGGGCGTAGACGCCGGAGGTCAGCGTCCAGACGTGGACCTCGTGCAGGTCCTCCACGCCGGGGATGCCCTTGACGGCGGCGATTACCTTTTCAACCTCGATGTGTTTCGGGGCGGACTCCAGCAGGATGTCCACCGAATCGCGCACGATGCGGACGGCGCCCCAGAGTATCACCACGCCGATGACCACGGCCAGAATCGGGTCGGCGATGTACCAGCCGGTGAAGTAAATAATGATGCCGGCGATAATCACGCCCACCGAGGACACCGTATCGCCGATGACGTGCCAGAACGCCGCCCGGATATTGATGCTGTGGCGGCTGCCCCGGCGGAGGAGCAGCATCCCGACAATATTGGCCACCAGACCCACGGCGGCCACCCCCAGCATCAGGGGGGTTTTAACCTCGGGCAGCGCCGTGAACCTCTGGTAGGCCCCGTAGAAGATGTAAATGGTGACGAGCACCAGGACGATGCCGTTGGCCAGGGCGGCCATGATTTCGGCGCGGTAATAGCCGTAGGTGCGGGTGGGGGTGGCCGGCCGGCGGGCCAGATTCATGGCGAACAGGCTCAGGCCCAGGGCCAGGGCGTCGGTCAGCATATGCCCGGCGTCGCTGATGAGGGCCAGGCTGTTGGAGAAGATGCCGCCGATAACCTCGGCGACCATGATAACCAGCACCAGCCCCAGCGTGATTTTCAGGGGGCAACCGGCGGCATCATGCGTATGTCCGGCGGGAGCAGACATAATTTACCTCTCACTTTAACTTTACCGCGCCGGAGGGCGGGCTTTCAAGCCGGGGCCGCCAGATGTAATAAAGATGTAACGGCCACGCCGCCGGAGGGGGTAGACAGCCACGGCGGGTTTATCTATCCTGAAAAAGGAGCCAAAGAGGGAGGTGTGTTATGAGGTGGTTTTTCCTGGCCGGAATTACCGTGGTTTTACTGGGAGCCCTGCTGGGCTGCACGACTAATGAGACGACAACGCCCGCGATGACGGACGGGACGACGGCGCCGCCGGCGGGTTCTTACACCGACCTGACCCCCGCCCAGGCCAAGGAGCTGATTGATAACAACCCGGACGTGATTATCATCGATGTTTCTCCCGACTACGACAACGGGCACCTGCCGGGGGCGGTGAACTACTACCTGGGCGACGGCTCGCTGGATGAGGCCATCCCGATGCTGGACAAGGACGCCACCTACCTGGTCTACTGCCACGTGGATAGCGTCGCCATTGCCGGGGCGCAGAAGCTGGTGGACGCCGGTTTCACCAATGTCTACCGGCTGGAAGGCAACTACAGCGCCTGGGTGGACGCCGGCTACCCTATCGAGATGTAGCCGGAGATTAAACGCGGTATTTCGCCCGGCCCTGCTCGTAGAGGTCGCCGCCGTGGCAATCATTGGCGACGGTGACAGGGAAATCTTTGACTTCCAGCCGCAGCACGGCCTCGGGCCCCAGGTCGGCGTAGGCGACGATTTCTGACTTGATAATGTGGCGCGCCAGCAGCGCCCCGGCGCCGCCCACGGCGGCCAGGTAGACGGCCTTATGTTTTTTCAGGGCTGTCTTGACCTCAGCAGAGCGCACCCCCTTGCCAATCATCCCCTTGAGACCGGCAGCAAGGAGCGGCGGGGTATAGCCGTCCAGCCGGGCGCTGGTGGTGGGCCCGGCCGCCCCGATGACCTTGCCCGGCCGGGCGGGCGAGGGGCCCATGTAATAGATGACCTGCCCGCGAATATCGAAGGGGAGGTTCTCTCCCTTTTCCAAAGTCTCGACCAGGCGTTTATAGGCGGCGTCGCGGGCGACGTAGAGCGCGCCGGTGAGGAGGAGGCTATCGCCGGCTTTGAAGGTTTTGATGATTTCTTCGGTTAAGGGGAGGTTTATCTTTTTCATGCTACAC
This sequence comes from Dehalococcoidales bacterium, assembly GCA_034420195.1. Classification (GTDB taxonomy): domain Bacteria; phylum Chloroflexota; class Dehalococcoidia; order Dehalococcoidales; family RBG-16-60-22; genus DAOUEH01. Next base: position 22,455 of record DAOULO010000028.1, on the reverse strand, counting down.
CGTTGTTTTCTCTCAACCCACCCCCTTTATCCTCCTCCCTTGGTAAGGGAGGGGGAAGTTTAGAAAAGAGGGGTTTTACCCCTCTTAAACACCCCCTGCCAACATCTTACAAGATTATCTCCCGGTGCCGGGCGCTGTGGCACTGGAGGTTGACGGCCACCGGCAAGGCGGTAATGTGAGCCGGGCAGACCTCGGCGTGGACGGCCAGAGCGGTGACGCGCCCCCCGTAGCCCATCGGCCCGATGCCCAGCTTATTGACCCTTTCGAGAATTTCTTTCTCCAAGGCGGCGGTCTCGCTGTCCGGCGAGGGCTGGCCGACCTTACGCAGTAATGAGTGCTTGGCCAGCCGCATCGCCTGCTCGGCGGTGCCGCCGATGCCCACGCCGACGATGAGCGGCGGGCAGGGCTTGCCTCCCGCCTCTTCTACCGCCGCGACGACGAAATCAATGATGCCCTCTCGACCGGAAGACGGCAGCAGCATGCCGAGTTTGGCCATGTTCTCGGCACCGCCGCCCTTGGGCATGACGGCTATTTTCAGCTTGTCGCCGGAGACGATGGCGGTGTGAATCACCGCCGGGGTGTTGTCGCCGGTGTTGACGCGCTCGCCGAAGGGGCGGGCCACGGCGCTCCGGCGCAGGTAGCCCTCGGTATAGGCGCGGCGGACGCCCGCGTTGACGGCCTCAGTCAGGTCGCCGCCGATGATATGCACGTCCTGCCCTATCTCCAGAAAGACGACGGCCAGCCCACAGTCCTGGCAGAGGGGCGTCTCTCCCGCGGCGGCGATGGCGGCGTTCTCTAAAATAGCGTCGAGCGTTTCCTGACCAAGGGGGGAGGTCTCGTCTTTCCGGGCCTTTTGCAGGGCAGCCAGCATATCGTCGCCGAGTTCATAACACGCCTGCTGGAAAAGACCGGCGACGGCTTCGGTTATGGCGGCGGCCTTAATCTCCCGCATGGGCTAGCTACCCTCCGCGAGGAGTTTACGCAGCTCGATAATCATCTCCGGCACGTCTATCTTCATCGGGCAGCGCTGCCGGCAGCGCCCGCAGGTGAGGCAGGTATAGGCAATCGAGGCCGCTTTCTCCAGGTCCTCGTTGACGATGGCCGCCCAGACGGCGCCGATGCCAGCGAAGTACTTATCGCCGAAGTGCCCGGCCGTCACGGCGAAGACGGGGCACTCGTAGAGGCAGCCGCCGCAGCGCAGGCAATAGAGCGCCTGCATCAGTTTGGGGTACTTGGCCAGCCGCGTACGCCCCCCGTCGAGGAAGATAACGTGGAACTGGCCGGGGCCGTGGGCGCCGTAGGTGGTCACCTTTTCGATGTCGCCGGTCTTGCTGGGGCCGCTTATCAGGCTCACGTAGGAGGGGACGGTGTAGTTGGCGTAGCGCCAGGTGACCTCGGCGACCTTGTAGGCATCGCTCAGGGCGGGGACGAGCTTCTCCATGCCGACGAGGGCGATGTGCACCGGCGGGGCGCCGGTGGCCAGCCGGATGTTGCCTTCGTTTTCGATGATGAAGAGGGTGCCCGTCTCGGCGGCGACGACGTTGGCGCCGCTGATGCCGATATCCGCCCGGAAGAACTTGTCGCGCAGGAAGGTGCGGGCCGCCCCCACCATGGCGGCAATGTCGGACCCTTCGCTTATCTCCTGCCCGATGACCTGGGCAAAGAGGCGGGCGACGTCCTCGCGGGGGACGTGGATGGCCGGCGAGAGGATGTGCATCGGGCGGGAGCCGAGCTTCTGGATGATGAACTCGCCCAGGTCGGTCTCGTAGACCTCGTTGCCTTTTTCTTCCAGGTACTCGCGCAGGCCGATTTCCTCGCCGGTCATCGTCTTGCCCTTGACGATGAGCTTGCCGGTGCCGCAGATGTCAGAAATGATTTCTAAAGCATCCTCGGCGGTGCGGGCGAGGTAGCCCCGGCCGCGGTTCTCCTCGATGGCGGCGATGGCCTGCCGGGTGAGGGCCTCCATGTCCGGGATGGCCTTCTCCTTAATCTTAAGCACCTCTTCGGCCAGGTCGACGGTGTGGGGAAACTTGTCCAGGGCGGCCTTGACGTTGGCGCGAAAGCTCTTTACCGCGCGCGTCAGGGCCAGGCGCAGCCGGTCGTCGTGGGCCGCCCCCATGATTTCCTTCTTATAGCTCTTGAAATCCGATTGTTTTTTCATGCTTGCATCGCCTGCGCCACGACCTCGGCGAGGTCGAGCACCTCGACGTTATCCGCCTTAAGCTGGCGCAGCCCGTCTTTGAGCTGCATGACGCAGCCGGGGCAGTGCGTCACGATGATTTCGGCGCCGGTCTCCAGCAGCTCGCTGGCGCGGTTGACCGCCAGCATCCCGCTCAACTCCGGGAAGACCGTCTCGAAGCCGCCGCCCCCGCCGCAGCAGGTGGCCCACTCGCCGCGCGTCCACTCCGGCTCGACCAGCGTAATCCCGTCAATGGCCTGCAGAATGCGCCGCGGCTCCGCGACCAGGCCGAGGTAGCGCACCAGCTGGCAGGGGTCGTGGTAGGTCACCTTGACCTGGCGGGGGAACTTGAGCTTGAGCGAGGGGGCCTTCTCGGCGACCACCTCCAGGAAGTGGCGCACCTCCAGGTCGTAGCCGTCCACGTACTGCGGAAAGAGCCTGGCGATGGCGTGGGTACAGTAGGGCACGATACCGATGACCCGCTTCACCCCGGCGTCCTTGAACTTATCATAAGCCTGACGGGCGTTAGTGGCGAACCGCTCCCGCAGACCGGCGTGGTTGAGGGGCGCCCCGCAGCAGGGCTCGGCCTCGGCCAGGTAGCCCGGCTCCAGGCCCAGCTGGCGCAGGACTTTGACCGCCGCCGTGAGGGGCTTGACCTCGGGCGCCTCCTTGCCGGGCAGGATGCCCCGCGAGAGCACGCTAGCATAAATCCCCGGCAGGTTCAGCCCCAGCTTCTTCTGGAAGCGGGCGAAGCGCATCGGCAGCTCCGCCCCGATGACGCTCTTATCAATCCCCCGCACCAGCGACATCAGCCTCTCCAGCTGGGCGGAGTACTGGTAGCCGCACCCGGCGAAGAAGACGGTCTCGGCTCGGGGCGGCAAATTGAGCCCCTGGGCCCAGCGGGCGCCCTGCTCTTTGGTAACGCCCAGGATGTTCTGCCGGGAGGTGATGTTATCGGCCAGGTAGGTCAGTCCGGGGGGGACTAAATCGCTCTCCATCGTTAATCTATCGGTCAAGTTGCGGGGGGTCTCCAACCATTAATGATACATCCCGCTGGCATGGTCTGGCAAGTAAGACGGCGGTAATGAAAAAGCCCCCTCGTACCGGGAGGGGGTCTGGGAATTGCCGGCTATGGCGGCGGGCGGGCACTAGCGGTGGAAATACATACTCAGCCCGGATACGAGGGCCCTGACGGCCACCGGGCAGAACTTGTGATTCGAGCCTGCCTGCAGCTTGCGAATGGCGGCCTCAGTCTTTATCGCTGTACGGCCGGTGCGGTCGGTGGTCAAGATATCGAAGGCATCGGCCACAGCTATTAGCCGCGCCCCCAGCGGGATATCCTCCCCCTTGAGACCCTCGGGGTACCCCCTGCCGTCAAAGGTCTCGTGATGGTAGAGAATCATCTCACCGGCCGCCTTCAGCGGGGGTATCTCCTTGACCATATCCGCCCCGATGACGGGGTGCCGGTGTAATATCGCCAGCTCCTTCGGCGAGAGGGGCTTGTTCTCGCGCAAAATAGCGGTGTCGATGGCCAGCTTGCCGACATCGTGCAGGATGCTGGCGTATTCCAGGGTTTCCATCTCGTCGGGGTAGAGGGAGAGATTGCCGCCGGCCAGCAGGGCGTATTCCGCCACCCGCTGCGCGTGACCCCGGGTGTGCGGGGCCCGGGCATCCACCGCCGCCGCCATGGCCGTGATGGTATCCCGGTAGGCTTCCCGCAGGCCCTGGCACAGCCGCGTGTTTTCGATGGCCATGGCCGCGGCCGCGGCGACGGAAGCGGCCGCCTCCATATCCTGGTCGTCGAAATCCGTCCCGTCCAGCTTGTTGAGCACCTCGATTACGCCCAGTATCTTGTGGCTCACTATCAGCGGAGCGCAGATGAGGGTCTGGGTGTTGTGGCCGGTGACATCGTCAATCAGCTTGTGAAACTTCTCGCACCGGCCGACGTTGTTGACGATGAGGGGTTTGCCGGTACGCGCTACCTGCCCGGCGATACCGTACTGGGCGTTTAACCTTACCTGCCGCAGGGTTCGGCCCACCGGGCCGGAGGCGGCCTCGAAGCAGAGCTCCTGGTCGTCATCCTGGAAGAGGAGTATCAGGGCGGCCGAGGTCTTCAGGGCCTGCTGGGTCATGCCGATGATTTGCTCCAGCATCTGCTGGGTGAGAGGGGCTCCCCCCAAACGCGAGGCTTCCTCGCGGCTGACGGCCGCCCGGCTCCGGTTCCCGTGCCCGGCCTGACGGGGTACGACGACTGACCGCGGTCCCTGCGTATTCAATGTCATCGGCGCTATCTCTGTTTCCCCCGGCCGGAAACACCCCGGGGCAACGGCATCGGGCTCATACGACCACAGGCTTGGTATGGCGGGAAATGGCCCGGGACTTCTCCGGAAAATAGCTGAAATTCTAGCTTCATAATAGTTTCTTTAGGGGTAAAATATCTGATGAGTTTTCAATTCTCAATATTAGTGGTAAGATAGTAAACAAACCATAAAATTCAGCGACATTGCCCTAAATATTCCATTAAAATTGAATTCGGGAGGGAACCTCGCCCCGGATGAAAGGCCATCTTTCCCAAACCATCAGCCGGATATCAATAATAACGGTCGGGCTATTGACAAATCACGGTAAAGTTGCTAAAATAAAGTAGGCGGTAAACGGTTACCGCCTACCGCTTCAATAGGGGAATAAAATGAAACGGGTTTACGTTAACGAAGATGTCTGCATCGGCTGCCGCCTCTGCGAGGTCTACTGCCGCCTGAAACACTCGAAGACGAAGGACCTGATTAAGGCGCACAAAAGGGAGACGCCCAAGCCGCTGCCGCGGCTGCGCGTCGACGAGAGCGGGGTGCTGTCCCTCTCGGTGCGCTGCCAGCACTGCGATGACGCCGCCTGTATCCGGGCCTGCCTTACCGGCGCCCTCGCCCGCGACCCGGAGACCGGCCTGGTAACCGTGGACGAGGAGCGCTGCATTGGCTGCGGCACCTGCGTGCTGGCCTGCCCGCTGGGGGTGCCCCGGCTGGACTTATCGCGCCATAAGATGGTCAAGTGCGATCTCTGCCAGGACGAGGAGATACCGCCCTGCGTGGCCAACTGCCCCAACGAGGCGTTGATATACGCGGAGGTGGCGGACGAGAGCGCCGCCAAGGTTTAGGGGGAAGGTAAAGTGGCCAGCCAGGCAATAAAATATTTAATTATCGGGAACTCGGCCGGGGGCATCGGCGCCGCCGAGGCCATCCGCGAGGTGGACGCCGCCGGGACGATGACCATCGTCGCCGACGAGCCCTACCCGGCCTACTCGCGGCCGCTCATCTCGGAATACCTGGCCGACCCCGGCCCGGTAGAAAAATACCTCTACCGACCGGCCGATTTCTACGAGAAGAACAACATCAAGACGATGCTGGGGGAAAAGGTCGAGGCTATCGACCCCAAGGCCCGTACGGCGCGGCTTGCCGGCGGGCGCACCCTGGGCTGGAAAAAGCTGCTGCTGGCCACCGGCGGCACGCCCATCGTGCCCCCGATGGAAGGCATCGGCTTTAAAGGTGTCTTTACCTTCAACAAGCTCGACGAGGCCCGCGCCATCGACGCCTTCCTCAAGGGTCAGCACGGGCTGGTCAGGGCCGTCGTCATCGGCGGCGGGCTTATCGGCGTCAGCGTCACCGAGGCCCTGCTGCGGCGCGACGTGGCCGTTACCATCGTCGAGATGAAAGACATGATACTCAACACCATCCTCGACGAGGAGGCCGCCGCGCTGGAGGCGGCCGCCCTGACCCAGGCCGGGGTAAGCATTATCACCGACCACACCGCCACCGGCATCGACAGCCGCCTCGCCGGCGAGGTCAGCGGCGTCACCCTCGACGACGGGCGCGCCCTGCCCGCCGCGCTGGTCATCGTCGCCATCGGCGTGCGGCCGCGGCTGGACGCGCTGGAAGGCAGCGGCATTAAGACCAACCGGGGCATCGTCGTCGATAGGCGCATGGCCACCTCGGTGCCGGATGTCTACGCCTGCGGCGACGGCGCCGAGGCCTACGATTTTGTGATTAAAGATAAGCGGCTCACCCCCATCTGGCCCAATGCCTACAACGGCGGGCGGGTGGCCGGGCTGAACATGGCCGGCAGAGCCGAGGAGTACCCCGGTGGCACCGCCATGAACGCCATGAAGTACTTTGGCGTGCACATCGTCTCGGCCGGTTTCCCGGCGGCGCCGGACGACTCTTACGAGACACTGATTAAAAAAGACAACAGCAATTACAAGAAAGTGATTATCAAGGACGGCAAGATAGCCGGGCTGGTCTTCGCCGGGGACATCGAAAAGAGCGGCATTATCTATAACTTGATGAAGGACGGCGTGGACGTGAGCGACTTTAAAGAAACTCTCGTCGCGCCCGATTTCGGCCTGGCCTCCGTCCCCGAAGCGACCTGGCGCGACCGGCTGGCCTCCCTGCCCAAGGAGGCCGAGCTCCTGCCGACCGAGCCCGAGAAGGAGGAAGAACTGCCCATCGGTGACTAGGGCTACTCGAAAGGAAGACGATGAGAGACCTGACCCGAATAAATAACACCTACGGCGACGATAAAGTCATTGACGCCTGCTCTATCTTCGGCGCGATGGATACCTCGGGCAAGGTGTTTTCCGGCGCGCCCGTCATCGAGGCCATCGCCAACATGCACGACCGCGGCAACGGCCTGGGCGGGGGCTTCGCCGTCTACGGGCTCTACCCGGAGCACGCCGACCACTACGCCTTCCACATCATGTACCTGGACAACGCCGATAAAGAGGCCACTGAGGAGCTTTTGCGCCGGCATTTCAATATCGTAGCCCAGGAGGAAGTGCCCGCCTACCCGACTAAAGCCATCAAGAACCCCCCCATGCTCTACCGCTACTTCCTGGACGTCGGCCAGAACCTGCCCGGAAACCAAAGCGAAGAAGACTACGTCGTGGCGCGGGTGATGGAGATTAACACTTCGCCCAACGATAGCTTCGTCTTCTCGTCGGGCAAGAACATGGCCGTCTTCAAGGGCGTGGGCTACCCGGAGGAAATCGCCGAGTACTTCCGGCTGGACGGCTATCAGGGCTACCTCTGGACGGCCCACGGGCGCTTTCCCACCAACACGGTGGCCTGGTGGGGCGGGGCGCACCCCTTCTCCATCCTGGACTGGACGGTGGTGCACAACGGCGAGATTTCCTCCTACGGCATCAACCGCCGTTATTTAGAGCAGTTCGGCTACCAGTGCACCATGCAGACGGATACCGAGGTCATCGCCTACGCCATCGACCTCCTCATGCGCCAGCACGGCCTGTCCATGGAGATTGCCGCGCAGGTGCTGGCTGCCCCCTTCTGGGACGACATCGAACGCATGCCGCCCGACGAGCAGGCGCGGGCGCGGGCGCTGCGGCAGACCTACGGCAGCCTGCTGCTCAACGGGCCTTTTGCCGTGGTTATCGCCCACACCGGCGAGATGATTGGCTTCACCGACCGCATCCGCCTGCGGCCGCTCACCGTGGGGGAGAAGGGGGACATGCTCTATCTATCCTCGGAGGAGGCCGCCATCCGGCTGGTCTGCCCCGACCTGGATAAGGCCTGGATACCCATGGGCGGCGAGCCGGTCATCGGGAGGCTCAAGACGAAGGCAGCCAAGCCCGCCCGGGAGAAGGCGGCGGCCGGGAGGAAAGGGAAATGAAGACATACATAGCACCAAAATTTATCATCACGCGGGATAAAGACCGCTGTATCAACTGCCAGGTCTGTGTCAACCAGTGCAGCTTCGGGGCGCAGGTCTACGACCCCGACGATGACGAGGTACGCAGTCGGGAGGAAAACTGCGTCGGCTGCCAGCGCTGTGTCGTCTTCTGCCCCACCCACGCACTGACCGTCACCCACGCCCCGCTGGACTCGCGCGGCAACTTTAACTGGCGCCCGGAGGTCATCGAGGATATCAACAAGCAGGCCGAGACCGGCGGGGTCTTACTCACCGGCATGGGCAACGACAAGACCCAGCGCATCTACTGGGACCACCTGGTCTTGAACGCCTCCCAGGTGACCAACCCCTCGATAGACCCCCTGCGCGAGCCGATGGAGCTGGTGACCTACCTGGGCAAGAAGCCGGACAAGGTGGAGCTGGACGCCACCGGCAAGCTCAAGACAAAAATGGCGCCGCTGGTGCGCCTGGACGTGCCGGTGATGTTCGCCGCCATGTCCTACGGGGCGGTCAGCCTGCGCGTGCACGAGTCGCTGGCGCGGGCCGCCACCGAGATGGGCACCCTCTGGAACACCGGCGAGGGCGGGCTGCACCCCAGCCTCTATAAATACGGGCATAATACCATCGTGCAGGTGGCCTCGGGGCGCTTCGGCGTCCACGCCGACTACCTCGACGCCGCCCGCGTGGTGGAAATTAAAATCGGCCAGGGGGCCAAGCCGGGCATCGGCGGGCACCTCCCCGGCGAGAAGGTCAGCGCCGATGTTTCGCTGACGCGCATGATACCGGAGGGCACCGACGCCCTCTCGCCGGCGCCCCAGCACGATATTTATTCCATCGAGGACCTGGCGCAGCTCATCTACGCCCTCAAGGAGGCCACCAACTACACCAAGCCGGTCTCGGTGAAGATTGCCGCCGTCCATAACTCCGCCGCCATCGCCTCGGGCAGCGTGCGGGGCGGGGCGGATATCGTCGTGCTGGACGGGCTGCGCGGGGCCACCGGGGCCGCCCCCAAGATTATCCGCGATAACGTCGGCATCCCCATCGAGATGGCGCTGGCTTCGGTGGACACGCGCCTGCGCCAGGAAGGCATCCGCAACCAGGCGTCCATCGTCGTCTCCGGCGGCATCCGCAGCTCCGGCGATGTCGTCAAGGCCATCGCCCTGGGCGCCGACGCCGTCTACATCGGCACGGCTGCGCTTATATCGCTGGGCTGCCACGTCTGCCAGCAGTGCCACACCGGCAAGTGCGCCTGGGGCATCTGCACCACCGACCTCAAGCTCATCAAGCGCCTCAACCCGGATATCGGTGCCCGGCGCGCCGCCAACCTGCTGCGCGGCTGGAGCATCGAGATTAAAGACATCCTGGGCGGCCTGGGCGTCAACGCCCTGGAGAGCCTGCGGGGCAACCGCCTGCACCTGCGCGGCATCGGCCTGACCGATACCGAGCTGGATATTCTGGGCGTGAAGATGGCAGGTAGCTGACATGACCAATACCAAGCCAGCCACCGTCAACCTGGACGCCAAAGGCATCTACTACCGCGACCTCAACACCCGGCTGCGCGACATCGTGGCTAACGGTACGGGGAAAATCGAGCTGCGCAACGTCCACGGGCAGCGCTACATCGGCACCGACCTCGATAAGCCGGTGGAAATTGAGATTTTCGGCACGCCGGGTAATGACCTGGGCGCCTTTATGAACGGGCCGCAGATTATCGTCCACGGCAACGCCCAGGACGGCTGCGGCAACACCATGAACGCCGGTAAAATCATCGTCCACGGCCACGCCGGCGACACGGTGGGGCTCTCGGCGCGGGGCGGCACCATTTTAATCCGCGACGACGTGGGCTACCGGGCCGGCATCCACATGAAGGAGTACCAGGACAAGCGGCCGGTGTTGGTTATCGGCGGCACTGCCCAGGACTTCTGCGGGGAGTACATGGCCGGTGGCGTGCTCATCCTGCTGGGCCTGAACCTGGAGAAGGGGCAGAACCACAAGGCCAAGTTCATCGGCACCGGCATGCACGGCGGCGTCATTTACCTGCGCGGCGGCGTGGCCGATTACCAGCTGGGCAAGGAAGTGGGCGTGGCCGAGCTGGAAGAGGCGGATAAAGAAGTCCTCCACCGTCACGTGGCGGAGTATGCCGCCGCTTTCGGGCGGGACGCCGCCGCAATACTCGCCCCGCCGTTCCGCAAGCTCTTCCCGCGCTGGCTGCGGCCTTACGGAAGGCTCTACGCCTACTAGGGGGTAAGGGAGAGTGGCATGGCTAGCGTCCTGATTATCGCCCGCGAGGGTGCGGTAACCGCCGACATCCGCGACGGCCTGGCCGGCAACGACCTCAGGTATTTCGTCATCGCCTACACCGCCGATATCCGCGAGGCCGTGACGTCACGGCGGCCGGACGTACTCCTCTTCGTCATGGACGGCCCGTCCCCCGACCCCGACGCCTGGGAGACCGTCCGCAAGCTCAAGCGGGAAAAGGGGCTGCCGGTTATCGCCCTCGTCCCGGCCGCGGCCCTCGATGGCGTCGACGGCCGCCTGGAGTGCGACGATTTCATCCTGAGCCCCACTGACGGCCGGGAGCTCAATCTCCGCATCAACCGCCTCGTCCGCCGCCGCCGGGAGACCGAGGGGCACCAGCAAATCAAGCGCAACGGCCTGACCATCGACCTGGACACCTGCGAGGTAACCGTCGACGGCAGGCTCATCGAGCTGACCTTCAAAGAGTACGAGCTGCTCAAGCTGATGGCGGGCAGCCCCGGGCGCGTCTATACCCGCGAGGCCCTGCTCGATAAGGTCTGGGGCTACGATTATTTCGGCGGCGACCGCACCGTGGACGTGCACGTGCGGCGGCTGCGCAGCAAAATCGAGGACGCCGAGCATACCTTCATCGAGACCGTCCGCAACATCGGCTACCGCTTCAAGGCGCAATAGCACGCCGCCCGCACCCGCTCTGACGCCCCGTGATAATTATTTCACCTTTCTGTAATCTGTTCGTAATATTGGGCCGGTAAAATGGGGCTATCGAGACTCAGGGGAGGTCGAGATGCCCATCAACGCGGGAGATACGGCCTGGCTATTGATTTCAGCCGCCTTAGTGCTGCTGATGACGCCCGGCCTGGCCTTTTTTTACGGCGGCATGGCCCGCCGCAAGAACCTGCTCTCCACCATCATGATGAGCTTTGCCATCATGGGGCTTATCGGCATCGTCTGGGCGCTCTGGAGCTACAGTCTCAGCTTCGGGACGAACCAGGGCGGCTTCATCGGCGGTCTCAATTTCCTGGGGCTGACCGGCGTGGGCATGGGAGCCTCGGATACCTACGCCTCTACCGTGCCCCACCTGGCCTTCATGGCCTTCCAGGGGATGTTCGCCATCATCACCGTGGCCCTCATTACCGGGGCGGTGGTGGAAAGAATCAAGTTCAGCGCCCTGATGCTCTTCGCCGTCCTGTGGGTGACCGTCGTCTACAGCCCCATCGCCCACTGGGTCTGGGGCAGCGGCGGCTGGCTGGCCGGCCTGGGCGCCCTCGATTTCGCCGGCGGGGCCGTCGTCCACATCAACGCCGGCGTCTCGGCGCTGGCCCGGGTGCTGGTGCTGGGCCGACGCCGCGGCTTCCCCGGGGACATCATGGAGCCCAACAATATACCTTTCGTGGCGCTGGGGGCCGGGCTGCTCTGGTTCGGCTGGTTCGGCTTCAATGCCGGCAGCGCCCTCACCTCCGGCGGTCAGGCCGCCAATGCCTTCGTCGCCACCAACCTCTCCGCCGCCGCGGCCGGCTTCACCTGGATGATAATCGGCTGGCTCAAGCGCCGCCCCAGCCTGCTGGGGACGGTCACCGGGGCGGTGGCCGGTCTCGTCGCCATTACCCCCGCCGCCGGCTTCGTCCCTCCCATTGCGGGCATACCCATCGGGATTGTCGTCGCCGTGGTCTGCTACTACAGCGTGGTCTTCATGAAGAGCAAGCTGCACTTTGACGACTCCCTGGACGTCTTCGCCGTACACGGCGTGGGCGGCATCTGGGGGGCCCTGGCCACGGGCATCTTCGCCAGCGCCGCCGTCGGCGGTACGGCCGGACTTATCGAGGGTAATGCCGGGCAGCTACTCACCCAGTTCATCAGCATCGTTACCGTGGCCGCTTACGCCTTCGCCGTCACCTGGGGGCTGGGCAAGCTGGTCGATATCGTCATCGGCCTGCGGGTGAAGCAGCACGAGGAGACCATCGGCCTCGACCTGGCCCAGCACGGCGAGCGCGCCTACGGAGGACTGCTGCGATGAAAAAGATTGAAGCCATTATCCGTGAAGAAAGGCTGCCGGCCGTCAAGGAGGCCCTGGAAGAAAAAAGCTATTTCGGCATGACCGTCAGCGAGGTCAGCGGCCGCGGCAAGCAGAAGGGCATCCCCCTGCAGTGGCGCGCCGGCGAGTACCGCGTCGACCTGCTGCCCAAAATCAAACTGGAGCTGGTCGTCCTCGACGAAGACGTGCCGCTGGTGGTCGAAGCCATCGTCCGCACCGCCCGCACCGGCGAGACGGGCGACGGCAAGATTTTCATCCTGCCGGTAGAGGGCGTGGTGCGCGTGCGCACCGGCGATAGAGACGAAAACGCCATCTAAATATAGCGACACCAACGCCCCCGCGGCTTGTTGAGGCCGAGGGGAGTGATGTATTATATTAAAAATCAAACGCTATCAATTAACCAATAATAAGGGTATAATAGGAGGTAAGATGACCAACCGAAGTCGAGAAGAAGCCAAAGCCTATGTCCTGAAGATGGCCAAGGAGCATGACGTCAAGTTCATCAGGCTCTGGTTCACCGACATCCTGGGGATTCTCAAGAGCTTCGCCATCACCGTCGAGGAGCTGGAAGGGGCCCTGGAAGAGGGCATGGGCTTCGACGGCTCGTCGATTCAGGGGTTCGCCCGTATCGACGAGAGCGACATGGTCGCCATGCCCGACCCCGATACCTGGCAACTGCTGCCCTGGCGTCCGCGTGAGCACCGTGCCGTCGCCCGGATGTTCGCCGATGTGCTGAAGCCCGGTGGTGAGCCATTTGACGGCGACCCCCGGTTTGTCCTCAAGAGAAACCTGAAAAGGGCCGCCGACCTGGGCTATACCTTCTACGTGGGCCCGGAGCTGGAGTATTTCTACTTCGCCCAGAACCCCGACGACCCCACCATGCCCACCACCCGGGTACTCGATAAGGGCGGCTATTTTGATTTGACACCCCTGGACGCCGCCGTGGACATGAGGAAAGATACCGTGCTCATGCTGGAGGAGATGGGCATCGGCGTGGAGTATTCCCACCACGAGGTGGCCTACAGTCAGCACGAGATTGATATGCGCTACACCGATGCGCTGACCATGGCCGATAGCGTGATGACTTACCGGCTGGTGGTGAAACAGGTGGCGCTGAAACACGGCTGCTACGCCACCTTCATGCCCAAGCCGGTCTTCGGCATCAACGGCAGCGGCATGCACGTGCATCAATCGCTTTTTAAAGGCGACAAGAACGCCTTCTTCGATGCCAAAGACACCTATCACCTGACTAAAGAGGCCAAATGCTACATCGCCGGGCTCCTCAAGCACGCCCCGGAGATTACCGCCGTCTGCAACCAGTGGGTCAACTCCTACAAGCGCCTGGTGCCCGGCTTCGAAGCCCCGGTCTATCAATCCTGGGCGAGGCGCAACCGGGCTGACCTGGTGAGGGTCCCCGAATATAAGCCGGGTAAAGAAAAGGCCACCAGGGTAGAATTCCGCTCGCCGGACCCCGCCTGCAATCCCTATCTGGCCTTCAGCGTGATGCTGGCCGCCGGACTGGAAGGTATCGAAAAGGGCTACGAAATACCGGAACCGGTCGAAGAGAACGTTTATGAAATGCCGGAGAAGGAACTGAAGAAAAGAGGTATCGGCACGCTGCCCGGCAGCCTGACGGAAGCGATCCAGTTGGCCGAAAACAGCGAAGTCGTCAAGAAGGCACTCGGCGACCATGTCTTCAAAGCCTTCATCGAGAACAAGAAGATAGAGTGGGCGGAATGGCGGACCCAAGTAACCGAATACGAACTCGATAAATACCTGCCGATATTGTAACGGAGGGAACCACCATGCCCAAGTGGATTGATACTCGCCGGCTCCGCATCGGCTTGGCGCAGGTCAACACCACGGTGGGCGACTTCACCGGCAACCGGCAAAAAATAACGGCCGTCATCGAGAAAGCCCGGTCTTCGGGCGTGGACCTGCTGGCCCTGCCCGAACTCGCCGTCTGCGGCTACCCGCCCGAAGACCTGCTCTTCAAGCCCCAGTTCATCGCCGAAAATATCCGTTCCCTGGAAAAGCTGGCCGCCGCGGCCGGCGGCATCACCGTCATCACCGGCTTCGTCGATGCCAACGAGGATATCTACAACGCCGCCGCCGTCATCCACGACGGCAAAATCGCCGGGGTCTACCACAAGATATACCTCCCCAACTATGGCGTCTTCGACGAGAACCGCTACTTCCGGGCGGGCGATGCCTGCCCCGTCTACGTCATCGGCGGTATCAACGTGGGTATCAACATCTGCGAGGACATCTGGTACGAGAGCGGCCCCGCCACCACTCAGGCCTACTCCGGGGCCGAGGTCATCGTCAATATCAGCGCCTCGCCCTACCACTTCGGCAAGGGCGCCTACCGCGAAGAGATGCTCTCCACCCGCGCCGCCGATAATGCTGCCATCGTCGCCTTCTGTAACCTCGTCGGCGGCCAGGACGAGCTGGTCTTCGACGGCAACTCCCTCATCCTGGACGAGCGGGGCCAGCTCATCGCCCGGGGCGAGCCGTTCCAGGAAGACCTCATCGTCGCCGACCTGGACGTGGAAAACGTCTTCCGCACCCGCCTGCACGACCCGCGCTGGCGGCAGGGGCTGCTGCGCCGCGAGGAGGCGGGCTGGCGCCAGAGCCAGAAGATTACTATCTCCGAGACGCCCGCCGGCACCGACAAGCCGGAGCTGCCCCCCCGCCAGACCGAGCCGCGCGGCTTCCCCGCCGAGGTCTACGAGGCCCTGGTGCTGGGCACGCACGATTACGTCCTCAAAAACGGCTTCAAAAAGGTGCTCGTCGGCCTCTCCGGCGGGCTGGATTCCAGCCTGGTGGCTGCCGTCGCCGTGGACGCCCTGGGCAAGGCCAACGTCGTCGGGATAGCCATGCCCTCGCGCTATTCCTCGGAGGGCAGCCTCCGCGACGCCAAGGGACTGGCCAAGAACCTGGGCATCGAACTCCTCACCCTCCCCATCGAGAAAATACTCGCCGCCTACCTGGAGACGCTGGCCGAACCCTTCAAAGGCACCGAGGCGGGCGTGGCCGAGGAGAACGTCCAGGCCCGTATCCGCGGCAACCTGCTCATGGCCGTCTCCAACAAGCTGGGGCGGCTGGTGCTGACAACCGGCAACAAGAGCGAGTACGCCACCGGCTACACCACCCTCTACGGCGACATGGCGGGAGGCTTTGCCGTCATCAAGGACGTGCCCAAGACGATGGCCTATAAGCTGGCCGTCTACCGCAACGAGCTGGCCGGCCGCGACCTGATACCGGCCGAGGTCATCAGCAAGCCCCCCTCGGCGGAGCTACGGCCCGACCAGAAGGACACCGATTCGCTGCCCCCCTACGACACCCTCGACCCCATCCTGACGGCCTACGTCGAGGAGGACAAGAGCATCGAGCAGATTGTGGCTACTGGCGCCGACGAGAAGGTGGTGCGGCGGGTAGCGCGCCTGGTGGACCTGAGCGAGTACAAGCGGCGGCAGGCCCCGCCCGGCGTCAAGATAACCGCCCGCGCCTTCGGCCGCGACCGGCGACTGCCCATTACTAACCGCTTCCGGCGGGACTAAAGAGGCCCCATGCTCCCCCATCCGTGCTTACCTCACCCCCTGACCCCCTCTCCACAACCGGGTATCCAAGAGAGCCAGGGATTTTTTGTTTGGAGAGGGGGAATTTAGTATAAGAGGGGCTGGCGCCCCTCTTCGCAGGCTACTCCCCTACGGGGTGGGGGAAGGAAGCAAAATCCTCTTTAGAGGGGGTAAAGGGGCGGATAATCCAGGGGCTAAGCAGTTGATGAAACGGGGCGGTTTGGGTGGGAATAGATAAAACTAACAGGGGCGGGGCGGAAAACTGCAGGTTAAGCCGCGGATGACACTGGGCGGTTTGGGTGGGAATAGATAATACCGAATGGGGCGGCGGGGGGTTGTGGTATAATACTTTCAACTAGCAGAGGAATAGAAGCGGATAATGACAGACCAACCCGTCGGCGCCGAGGCCGAAAACAAGCTCATCGCCATCCTCAAAATCCTCAGCGAGTCCCCGGAGCCGCTCGGCTCCATCACCCTGGCGCGCCAGCTGGAGCGCGAAGGCATCTTCCTCAGCGAGCGGGCGGTACGCTATCACCTCAAAATCGCCGACGCCCGCGGCTACACCCGCCCCGCCGGGCGCGACGGCCGCACCATCACCGCCGCCGGACGGCGGGAGGTCAAGGAGGCGCTGGCGCCGCAGCACGTGGGCTTCGTGCGCGATAAGCTGGAGCTGCTGGCCTACCAGACCACCTTCGACCCGGCCACGCGCACCGGCCAGGTGGCCATCAACACTTCCATCATGGCCAAAGGGATTTTTAAGAAGGCCGTCGCCGCCATGAAGGACACCTACCGGGCCGGTATCTGCGTCAGCCAGTACGTGGCCACCGCCGCCGCCGGTGAGAAGCTCGGCTCGCTCATCGTGCCGGAGGGCAAAATCGGCCTGGCCACCATCTGCGGCGCCACCATCAACGGCGTCCTCCTCAAAGCCGGGGTACCCACCGAGTTCAAGTTCGGCGGGGTGCTGGAAATCCAGGACTTTAAGCCGCGGCGCTTTACCGCCATCATCGACTACGCCGGTACCTCCATTGACCCCTCCGAGCAGTTTATTCAGTCCCGGATGACTGGCGTCAGCCGGGCCGCGACCATGGGCCACGGCAAGATACTGGGCTCCTTCCGCACCGTACCGGGGCCGGCCCGCGAGGTCGTCGTGGCGAAACTGGCCGCGCTCAAGGAGGCCGGTATCGGTGGGGTCTACGCGCTGGGGAATATCAGCGAGCCGCTCTGCCAGATTAGCGTGGCCGTCAACCGCTTCGGCATCGTGCAGCTGGGGGGCCTCAACCCGGTGGCCGCCGCCGTCGAGGCCGGCATCGAGATTGAGAATAGCGCCGAGAGCGGTCTGATGGATTTTGGGGAGATGCGGAGCTTCCGGGAGCTTTAGCTTCCTGCCCACCACCCCACCCCTCATCTGAGTTATCTATTCCCACCCAAGCCACCCCTATCATCAACTGCTTAGCCCGTAGTCTTACCCCACCCCACCTTTACCGGCCAATCCTCTTAAAGGTAAGATATATAGCAAGGGGAAAATTGTGAACTATCAAGAGGCCCTGGAATACATCCTGCGCTTCGCCGACTACGAGCGCCTGCCGCGCTCGGGCATCGTCTGGGACTTAAGGCGCATGGACCGCCTCCTGGCGCGCCTGGGCGACCCCCAGCTCAAGCCGCGCACCGTCCATGTCGCCGGCACCAAGGGCAAGGGCAGCACCGCCGCCATGATGGCTGCCATCCTCAAGCAGGCGGGCTACCGCACCGGCCTCTACACCTCCCCCCACCTCCTCGCCTTCACCGAGCGCATCCAGGTGGACGGTAGCCCTATTTCCGAGGGCGACTGGGCCAGACTTACCGAGATTATTCAACCCGAAGTCGAGGCCGTCAACGCCGCGGGTGAGTTCGGCGAGCTGACGACGTTTGAAATCCTCACCGCCATGGCCTTCCTCCACTTCGCCCGCATCGGGGCGGACTACCAGGTGCTGGAGGTGGGCTTAGGCGGGCGGCTCGACGCCACCAACGTGGTGCGGCCTCAGGTCGCCGTTATCACCTCCATCAGCTACGACCACACCGACGTGCTGGGCGACACCCTGGCCAAGATAGCCGGGGAGAAGGCCGGCATCATCAAGCCCGGCTGTGTCGCCGTAAGCTCGCCGCAGCAGCCGGAGGCGATGGCGGTGCTGGAGAAGGTCTGCCGCGAGCGCGGGGTAAAACTCATCAAGACGGGCGATGCGATGGCCTGGCGGGAGACCGGCTTTGATGCCGGCGGCCAGACCTTCACCCTCAAGAGCCAGAAACAAAATTATGACCTCAAGATTCCCCTGCTGGGCACGCACCAGCTGGAGAACGCGGCCGCGGCCGTGGCGGCGGCGGAGGCGCTCGCCGACCTGGGCACTAAAATCACGGCGGAACACATCGCCGCCGGACTGGCGGGCGTGCGCTGGCCGGGCCGCCTCCAGGTACTGCGGAACCAGCCCTGGATTGTCGTTGATAGCGCCCACAACACCGACTCGATGCGGCGGCTGGGGCAGGCGCTCAAGAAATATTTCATCTACGATAAGCTCACCCTGATACTGGGGTTCGGCGGGGACAAGGACATCGGCGGCATGGTGGCCGAGGCCGCCGCCCTGGCCGACGACATCATCCTGGTGCGCTCCCGCCACCCCCGCGCGGTCAGCGCCGCCGAGCTGGCCGAAAAGTTTACGCAGCACGGTATCAAGCCCAAAACAGTGGAGAACGTGGCCGCGGCCCTCAGGACGGCGCGGGCGGCGGCCGCCCCCGGCGACCTCATCGCCGCCGCCGGCTCGGTCTTCGTCATCGCCGAGGTGCTGGAGGCGATGTCCGAGACTAAATAATTTGCCTAACCGCCGCCGAAAGCCATATAATCGGGTAACGTAACGCGCTGTATCGGAGGAGGCTTCCTGATGGCACACTGGGACAAGAAATACATCGTCACCGAGCTTACCGAGCACATCCAGGAAGGAGACTGGACACCCCGGTTCACCGATGAGGAAGGCCGCCGGGTCATCTCCATGAACCAGCACGTCATCCCCGGGGCCTTTTACATGGATGTCACCTGGTTCCTGCCGGGCAAGTGGCCGGCGACCAAAGGCGACGAGGGCACGGTCAAGGAGCACGCCCACGATTTTCCCGAGGCCGTGGCCTACATCGGTTCCAACCCGGACGACCCCTACGACCTCGGCGCCGAGGTTGAGTTCTGGATTGACGGCAAGCAGAACATCATCGATAAGAGCTTCGTCGCCTTCATCCCCGCCGGCGTCAAGCACTGCCCCTTAACCATCCTCAGGATTGACCGGCCCGTCTTCCACTTCACCGCCGGGATGTCGCAGAGCTATCAGTAATACCGGCGGCTAGCCGAGCTTATCGTAGCTCTTACCCGTGCCCGCCTCGAACATGAAGATGGGGGTATCTATCCTCCGGAAGATGATGGGGCAATGCTCCAGTCTTCTGGGGATGAAAATCAGGCAGGAGCGGGTGAGGACGTGCGGCTCGCCCCCCAGCCAGAACTCAATCTCGCCCCCCAGCGCGCGGGGGTGCTGGCGGTTGCAGCCGACGAAGCCGATAATCTCGTCGAAATCATGGCGGTGGGGCGTCTCGATGTTCACCGGCCCGTCGCCGGTCAGGCCCCAGAGTATCTCACAGCCGACGAAGAAGGAGCCTTTAAGGATTGAGTCCTGTATCCCCAGCAGCAGGGTGCGGTCGATGGTCTGGCCCGCCCGCCGCTGGTCTTCCATCAGCTTGAGGGCCTCGGCGGGCTGCGGCGGCATGAGGTCTTCGTCGATGATATATTTTCCGTACTTGGTGGCGGTCATTTTCTGCCTCCTCGGTTTTAGCCCGGCCCGTTTTTGATTGAAATATCGCTCACATTATACTATAAATGTAGGTAATAACCTGCCGCTACCGGATATCCAGAGGAACGAGGCAACATGAACCCCAGGAAGAGATTTGAAAAGCTGCTGGAGCCCGGCTATATCGGCCAGGTCAGGACGCGCAACCGCATCGTCAAGACCGGCGCCGGGACCTTCATGTGGCACGAGGACGAGACCACTATGAACGCGGCCATCCTCGCCTACTACGAGTCGCTGGCGCGGGGCGGGGTGGGGCTGCTCATCGTCGAGTCCCCTACCGTCGATTACCCCCTCGGGGCGCGCTGGCGTGACCGCTACCGCCTCGACGACGACAAGTACATCGAGGGCCTGAGCCAGCTGACGGCGGTCATCCATAAGCACGGCTGCCCCACCTTCATGCAGATGAACCACGACGGCCCCTGGCAGACTAAACTGGGCCTGGCGCCCGACCCGCCCGGCCAGGGCCCGCCGGTAGCCGCCTCGGCGGTGAGCCTGAAATCGGAAAACGACTTCCACAACGAGACCCCCCGCGCCCTGACTATCGAGGAGATAGAGGTCATCATCGATAAGTTCGCCGCGGCCGCCGTGCGCGGCGCCAAGGCCGGCTTCGACGGCGTGGACATCAACGCCGCCAGCTCCCACCTGTTGCATAACTTCCTCTCCCCCTTCTGGAACCGCCGCACGGACAGCTACGGCGGCAGCCCGGAGAATCGGGCCAGAATCGTGACTTCTATCATCAAGGAGATTAAAAAGCGGCTGGGTAACGATTTCCCCGTCTCCGTCTGCATCAACGCCATCGAAATCGGGCGGCTGGTCGGCATCCCCGACGATAACTGCGTCACCACCGACGCCGCCCGCGCCACCGCCCGGCTCCTGGAGGCTGCCGGAGCGGATAACCTCCACATCCGCAGCCACTGGCTGGGCTATCACGTCGGCGCTTACCTCACCGATGTCTTTTTCTACCCGGAGCCACCCCTTCCCCCCAATGCCTTCCCGCCGGAGTACGACAGCCACCATCACGGGACGGCCGTCAACGTGCCCCTGGCCGCTGGCATCAAGCGCGAGGTCAGCATCCCGGTGATGACCGTCGCTAAGCTCGACCCCTACCTGGGCGAGAAGGCCCTGCGCGAAGGCAAGGTGGACTTCATCGGCATGACGCGGCGCCTCCAGGCCGACCCCGACCTGCCCAACAAGGTGGCCGCCGGAAAACTGGACGACATCGCCCCCTGCACCGCCTGCGAGAACTGCCTGGGGAGCCGCCGCTGCCGCATCAACGCCTTCATGGGGGCGGACTTCAACACCATCGAGAAGGCCGATAAGAAGAAACGGGTGGCCGTTATCGGCGGCGGGCCGGCGGGCATGGAGGCAGCCAGAGTAGCGGCCCTCCGTGGCCACGACGTCACCCTCTACGAAAAACAAACCAAAGTGGGCGGGCTGCTCCCCATCGCCACCCTCGTCAAGGGCACCGCGCTGGAAGACCTGCCCGCCATGGTGCGCTATCTGAAACGCCAGATTAAAAAGCTGGGGGTGAAGGTAAAACTCGGCAAAGAGGTGGACGCCGCTTTTATCGCCGCCACGCGGCCGGACGCCGTCGTCTTGGCCACGGGAGGGTTGCCCGCCACCCCGGACATCCCCGGCATCGACCGCCCCAATGTGGTCAGCACCGCCGCCCTGCACCGCCGGCTCAAATTCTTCCTGCGCTTCCTCCCGCCGGGCCTCTTACGCTGGCTGACCAAGTTCTGGATGCCGGTGGGCAAGCGCGTCGTTGTCATCGGCGGGGGGCTGCACGGCTGCGAGCTGGCCGAGTTCCTCACCTGGCGGGGGCGTCAGGTCACCATCGTCGCCGCCGATGAGAACCTGGGCGAGGGGATGGTGGATGTGCTCATGGCCTACCTCTTCGGGTGGTTCCAGAGAAAAGGCGTGACCATGATCAGCGGCGTGAAAGAGATGGAGGTCACCGCCGCCGGGCTGGAAATTGTGACCGCGGCGGGCGAGCGCCGGGTCATCGCCGCCGATACGATTATACCGGCCCTGCCGCTTCAGCCGAATATGGATTTATATCATAACCTGGAAGGCAAGGTGCCCGAAATTTACGCCGTCGGCGACTGTCAGGAACCGCTCCTCATCGCCGACGCCATCGGCACCGGCCTGCGGACGACCCGTAATATCTAGCGCCGCCCTGCCGCCGGAGGCATTTTCATGACGGATAACGGTTATGCCGGACAAATCCTCAAGGTAGACCTGAGCGACGGCACCACCGAGCGCCGGCCCACCGCCGACTACGTCGGGTGTTTTATCGGGGGACGGGGGCTGGCCACGCGGCTGTACTGGGAACTGGTGCCGCCGGAGGTCACCTCGGCCGACGACCCGGCCAACTGCCTGCTCTGCGCCGCCGGGCCGGTGGCCGGTTTCCCCGGCTTCGCCGGGTCGCGCTGGAATGTCTGCGCCCTGTCCCCAGCCGGCCGCCGCCCGTCCTTCTCCTACGGCAACCTGGGGGGGCGGTGGGGCGTCATGATGAAATACGCCGGCTACGACGCTCTGGCCGTCCGGGGCAAGGCCGCGAAACCGGTCTATCTCTTCGTCCACGATGGCGAGGCAGAAATCCGCGACGCCGCCCACCTCCGGGGGCAGACCAGCTTCGATGCCCACGACGCCCTCAAGACCGAGCTGGGCCCCAAGGTCAGCGTCCTCACCATCGGCCCGGCCGCCGAGAACCGGGTCAGCTTCGCCACCATCTTCGCCGACGACGGGGCCTCCGGCTCGGGCGGCATGGGGGCCGTCATGGGCGCCAAGAACCTCAAGGCCATCTGTGTTACCGGCGGGAAGCGGCCCGTCGCCGCTCACCCGGACAGACTC
>DAOULO010000027.1:0-22569 GCA_034420195.1 Dehalococcoidales bacterium | reverse complement strand
CCCTCGATGGCCGCCTCGACCTCTTCCTGCTTCTTATCACCTTCCAGCGCGCCGGTGTACTCGGAGAAGCGCACCTGCGACTGGAGCGAGGGCAGGTTGAGGGGGGTGTTGAAGACCCCACCGATGGCGATACCCGGCGGCAACTGTCGGCTCACGGCGGCGGTAAAGGCATGGGGCGAAGACCACCGGCTCAGGACGATGTCCATCAGCTCGGCCTCGCTGGTGACGCCCAGGGCCAGCGGCGCTGCCAGCGACAGGCGCGGGTGCGGATTGAAGCCCTCCGAGTAGGCCAGGGCCACCCCGGCCCGATTGAGGGCCCGCTGCCAGAGGCGCATCAGGTCCAGGTGGGAGATGAACTTGAGCTCCTCCCCCCGGCTGAAACGGATACGCAGACGTTGCATGGTTATCCTTTAAGCAAAGTTGTGATAAGACGGCCGCCCGGCTATTCTTTGGGCTTCTTCTCGTTGTCTTTATCGGTCTTTTCCGGCGTCGGGGCGCGCGCCTTGCGGGCGGCCTGGGCCTGCTTCTCCTTGGTGAGCAGGATTTTCTCTATCTTGAGCCCCTTCATCTCGGTGATGACCATCTTCAGGCCGTTGTAGCGCAGCTGCTCGTGGCGGCGCGGGATGTGCCCCAGCAGGCTGAGGACGAAGCCGGCCACCGTCTCG
Source organism: Dehalococcoidales bacterium (assembly GCA_034420195.1). Lineage (GTDB taxonomy): Bacteria > Chloroflexota > Dehalococcoidia > Dehalococcoidales > RBG-16-60-22 > DAOUEH01. Next base: position 21,904 of record DAOULO010000027.1, on the reverse strand, counting down.
TAGTCCTCGCCCTCGGGCAGCTCCAGCCCCATCTCCTCGTTGGCCTCGTCGATGCGCATGCTACCGTCAATCTGGTAGGTATACTCGTTGATGACCTCGTAGTCATCCTCCACCCCGGCCAGCTCGTCGCCGACCTCGCCGACGATTTCCTCGACGAGACGGCTCAGCGAGACGATACCCGCCGTGCCGCCGTACTCGTCAACGACGACGGCCATGCGGAAGTTACCGTCGCGCATCTCGGCAAAGAGCTCGTCGATGCGCTTGGACTCCGGCGTGAAGTAGGCCGGGCGCGCCAGCTCGTCGATACTCGTGGCCTCGTCGGCGGTGTTTTTGGCCAGGGCCATGAGAACGTCCTTGACGGCCAGAATGCCCACCACGTTGTCCATGTTCTCCTTGTAGACGGGGAAGCGGGACATCGGCGACTCGGTGTAGAGCTGGAGGAAGTCCCCCACCGTGGCCCCCTGGGTAATGGCCACCACCTCGGTGCGAGGCACCATTACCTCGTCGGCGGGGCGGTCGCCGAAGTCGAAGACCTTGCGCAGCAGCCGGGCCTCGTGTGCCTCGACAGTGCCCTCCTGACTGCCCACCGATATCATGGTGCGGATTTCCTCGGGGCTGGCCAGCGTCGGCGCGACCGGCGCCCCCCCGATAACCCGGGCCAGGCCGGAGCTCATCCAGCTGAGGACGACGACGAAAGGCGTGAACACCCAGCCGATGGCCCGGAGCGGCTGGACGAAGGCCGTCGTTATCCGCTCGGTATGCTGGGCGGCGAAGGTCTTGGGGGTGGTCTCGGCGAAGATGAGGATAACCACGGTGACGCATATCGTGGCGATAAAGACGCTCTGCCCCCCGGTCATACCGGCGCGCTGCCCCATGGAAATGGCTAGCGACGTCGCCAGGGCGGCGGCGGCGGTATTGCAGATGTTGATGCCCAAAAGGACGACGGAGAGGAGCTTCTCCGGGCGCTTGAGCATGGCGGCCACCAGCCAGGCCCCCTTGACCTTGGTGATGACCATGTGCTCTAGCCGCACCTTCTGCAGGGAAAGATAGGCCGTCTCCGAGCTGCAGAAAAACCCCGTCAGCCCGATGAAGACGACGATTAAGATGATATAGCCAATTTCGCTGCCGGTCATCTGCTCATGCCGCTATCCGGTGGCCGGATTCTTCGGCTTCTCCTTGGTCAGGAGGATTCTCTCTATTTTTTGCCCCTTCATCTCGGTGATGACCATCTTCAGACCGCGGTAACGCAGCTGCTCGTGGCGGCGGGGAATGTGCCCCAGCAGCCGCAGGATGAGCCCGGCCACCGTCTCGTAGTCCTCGCCCTCGGGCAGGCCCAGGTCCATCTCCTCGTTGGCCTCCTCAATGCGCATTGAGCCGTCAATCTGGAAGGTATTCTCGTTGATGACCTCATAGTCTTTTTCCACCCCGGCCAGCTCGTCGCCGACCTCACCGACGATTTCCTCCACCAGGCGGCTTAAGCTCACGATGCCCGCCGTCCCGCCGTGCTCGTCGACGACGACGGCCATGCGGTAGTTGTTATCGCGCATCTCGATGAAGAGCTCGTTGATGTGCTTTGACTCCGGGGTGAAGTAGGCCGGGCGCACCAGTTCGTCGATGGTGCTCTCGCCGGTGAAAGTGCCTTTGGCGCGCGCCATGAGCACGTCTTTGACGGCCAGGATACCCACCACGTTGTCCATGTTCTCTTTGTAGACGGGGAAGCGCGACATCGGCGACTCGGTGTAGAGCTTGAGAAAGTCGGCCACCGTGCTGCCCTGCTGCAGGGAGGCCACCTCCAGGCGCGGCACCATCACCTCGTAGACGGGCCGGTCGCCGAAGTCGAAGACCTTGTGCAGCAGCTTGGCCTCACCCTCGGCCACGGTGCCTTCTTCCCGCCCCACCGAAATCATGGTGCGGATTTCCTCGTCGCTGATGATGGAGCGCGCCACCGGCGTCCCGCCGACGATGCGCGTGAAGGCGGCGGCCAGCCACGAAAGGACGATGACGAAGGGCGTGAACACCCAGGAGACGAACTGTACCGGCCGCGCCAGCGCCAGCGAAATCCGCTCGGCGTGCTGGGCGGCCACCGTCTTGGGAGTGACCTCGCAGAAGATGAGGAGGATTACGGTGAGGGCGGCCGTGGCGACGATGATGCCATTACCAGGCCCCAGGTAATAGACGGCGATGGCGGTGGCGATGGCCGCCGCGGCGGCGTTGACCAGGGTATTGCCGAAGAGCACCACCGAGAGGAAGCGCTCCGGCTTCTCGGTGAGCCGGGCCACCAGCCCGGCGCCCTTGACGCCGGTGGATACCAGGTGCTGCAACCGGAAACGTTGCAGGGAGATATAGGCCGTCTCCGAGCCGGAGAAGAAGGCGGACAGCACCAGGCACAGGACTAAGAGGACGATATAAAGCTCGAAATTGGGCATTTCGTTTTACGCTTGTTTAGGAGCTATTCCAACGGAATAATGATAACATCGGAGTGTGGGGGTGTCAAAGGGGGTGGGGGGTCAAACTACGGGATAAGCAGAGAATGATACGAGGGCGGTTTACCCGCCGGAGCCTTGTGCGCAGGCGAGGCTAGGGTGGGAATAGATAACATACGAGGGGTGGGGGCAATACTAGCGGGCTTTTTTGAGGTACTGCTGCGTCCAGGGGCGGGCATGATGGGATTACGATAGCATAATGGCTACTCGTGGGAAAGCCACGAGTCAGGAGAATAAAACCATGAAGCCCATAATGTTGACGGGGAGACCGTATATAATTTGGCCAGTAGCAAATTGTCCTCGGCGTTAATCTGCATATCGGTAATGAGGTTATCCAAAGGTTCCTTGGTGATTAAGGGAATAGTGTATTCGGTACACTCCCTCAAGAGAGAGACATTTGCCTGGGCATCAGCGGCGTTTTCGTGGTAAAGGACAACCGCAATATAGTAGCCGCTTTCATCCTGTGCCAGTCCGGTGCCGCAGGTAAGGTATTTTTTCAGTAGAGGGCCACCGGTTTCGCCTCCGTTTTGTTCCGAGTCAAAGCTGGACAGAGATGATGAGCCTATCACAGCCGCATAAGTATTAAGGTCGGCTAGACCATTGGCTATCGCGGCGTACTCCGGCAGGTCGGCCAGGCTTGAGTATTGATTTTGACTGGCATCAATCATCAGTTTCATCGTTTCGACCGATGGCGTATAAAAAAGGTATTTATCGGTAACTGCCAGCGGCCTGGCGCGGCCTAACCAATCAATGTGTGGGGGAAGAAAACTGTCTCCAATGTGAATTTCAAGCCCATCGCCCCAGCTGTGGATGGTAACGCCGCGGTAATCTTCCGTAGTATAATCGGCTACCGCCCAGGACGGCCATTCATCCTGATTGCTTAAGGCATTTTTAGTTGCTTGAGGGTTGAATCTACCGATGGCCGCCACGCTCTCGGCGGGAGGATTCCCGAACTGGATTTCCGCATCGACACAGGTGACATCATAGCCTACGTATTCTTTTCTAATCGACGATGTATGGGCCCAGCGACTGTAGCCAGTAATAAAAGCCCCGTAATTTACAGCCTGGACGATTATATTCGTATTGATTTTTTCAAAAAGCTCTTCTGGAGTGGAAAAAGTGATATTGGTATCTTTATACATGGAGGCGTAGTCGAGGAGGGTGAAATATACAGGGTAGTCGCCGCTGCTGGCGGCAAAGTCCGCCGGCACCAGACTCATGAGTTCAATGAAAGTATTGGAGGGCTTTCCGCCGCAGCCAGTGAAGATGGGAACGATAAGGACTATACACAGGATTATTACGATGGAGAGAATCAGCAACCGGGTGTAAGGACTTGATTTTGTTCCGTACACCATGATATTGGCATTATAAAACGATAGGTAGGGGGTGTCAATGGGGTGGGGAATAACTACGGGTTAAGCAGAGAAGGATATGAGGGCGGTTTGGGTGGGAATAGATTATTCAGATCTCTAGCACTTCGTATACCCGCACGCCAGGCAGTGGTAGCACCCCTCCTGGTAGACGAGCATGTTGGAGCACTCGGGGCACTGGCCGGCCATGTTCTTGGCCAGCCCGTAGTCCTCCAGCTTGGGCTTGTCGTCGCTGTCGGCGTGCTTCTCCAGGACGCTGGCGATGGCGTCGGCGCAGGAGAGGATGGACTTGCCGTTTTCCCAGGCGATGGAGGGGCAGCGGATGCCGCGCAACTGCTTCACCACCTGGGCGACATCCACCCCGGACCTGAGCGCCAGGGTGATGAGTCGGCAGATAGCCTCCAGCTGGGCCGTCGCGCAGGCCCCGGCCTTGCCCAGAGTGGAGAAAACCTCAAAGATGCCCTTGTCGTCATAGGCTACCGTGATATATAGAGAGCCGCAGCCGGTATTCACCTTGGTAATAGTGCCCCTGGTCTCGGAGGGTCTTTTCCTCGGGGCACGACTGGCGGGCTCTCCGGCGGTCTTTTCCTGCTGGCCGGTCGTCAGCACCTGGGTATCGCGGGAGCGGTCGCGGTAGATGGTGATGCCCTTGAGTCCCTCGTCGTAGGCCAGGCTGTAGGCATCGGCGACGTCCTGGCGGGTGGCCTCGTGGGGGAAGTTGATGGTCTTGGAGACGGCGTTATCGGTGGAGCGCTGGAAGGCGGCCTGCATGCGCACGTGCCACTGGGGGGTAATCTCGTGGGCGGTGACGAAGACGCGCTTGACCTCGTCGGGCACGTCCTTAATACCGTTCAAGTGCGCCCCTTCGGCCAGTTGCTTCATGAGCTTCTCCGAGTAGAAGCCGCCGCTTTTGGCGGCCGCCTCGAAGTAGGGGTTCACCTCCACGAAGGGCGTGCCGTCGAGGACGGTCTTGGTATAGCTGAGGGCGAAGAGCGGTTCGATGCCCGACGAGCAGCCGGCAATCATGGAGAGGGTGCCGGTGGGGGCGATGGTGGTGCGGGTGGCGTTGCGCAGCCGGGGGCCGCCGGCCTTATCGTAGATGCTCCCCTCGTAGGCCGGGAAGATGCCGCGCGCCTCGGCCAGTTCTGCCGAAGCCGCGATGGCCTCGCTGTTGATGAACGCCATGATATCGGCGGCGATTTTGAGGGCCTCGTCGGAGTCGTAGGGCACGCCCAGCATCACCAGCATATCGGCGAAGCCCATGATGCCCAGGCCGATTTTGCGGGTCTTTTTGGTCATCGCCTCGATTTGCTTCAGGGGGAACTTATTGACGTCGATGACGTCGTCGAGGAAGCGCACCCCCGTCCGCACCGTTTTGGCCAGCTTGTCGCGGTCAATTTCGTAAGCCCCGCCCTTGGGCCGCACCATCCTGGCCAGGTTGATGGAGGCCAGGTTGCATGACTCGTAGGGGAGGAGGGGCTGCTCGCCGCAGGGATTGGTACTCTCGATTTGGCCCAGGTGGGGAGTGGGATTATCCGCGTTGATGCGGTCGATGAAGACGATGCCGGGGTCGCCGGTGCGCCAGGCCATGTCCACGATTTCCTCGAAGACCTCCCTGGCGTTGAGCTTGCCGGTGGCCTCCTTAGTGCGCGGGTTGATGAGCTCGTAGTCCTCCCCCGCCTTGACCGCCTCCATGAACTCGGCCGTGAGCGCCACGGAGATATTGAAATTGGTCAGGACATTCTTGTCCTCCTTGGCGGTGATGAAATTTTCAATGTCGGGGTGGTCGACGTTGAGGACGCCCATGTTGGCGCCCCGTCGCGTGCCGCCCTGTTTGGTGACATCGGTTACGGTGTCAAAGGCCCGCATGAAGGAGACCGGCCCGCTGGCGACGCCGCCGGTGGAGCCGACAATGTCGTTTTCCGGCCGCAGCCGCGAGAAGGAGAAGCCGGTGCCGCCGCCGCTCTTGTGGATGAGGGCGGTGTACTTGACGGCATCAAAGATGGACTCCATGGAGTCGTCCACGGGGAGGACGAAACAGGCGGAAAGCTGCCCCATCTCCCGGCCGGCGTTCATCAGCGTCGGCGAGTTGGGCAGGAACTCCAGGCTGGCCATGAGGCGGTAGAACTCGTCCTCGGTGGCCTTAACATCGGCCTCGGGGTCGTAGTTGCGCTCGGCGGCGGCCACGGCCCGCGCCACCCGGCGGAACATCTCCTCCGGTGTCTCCACGGGCTGGCCCTGCTTGTCCTTTCTGAGATAGCGCCTCTTGAGCACCTCAACGGCCGTCTCGGTCAGGGCGACGGACGCCTCTTCCTTTTCGGTCGGTTCTACCTCAACATCGCTTTCCATCTTGGCTTCGCTCTCCTCTTTTTTTTGAGCCGGTCTGGCTGCTTCCGCCGGTTTTTCTTCCGGCGCGGGCTTGGCGGCGTTCAAGACCTCCATCACCATGGCCTCGATTTCGGCCTCGGTGGGCAGTCTCTGGGCGCGGCGGGCCCGTTTGTCCACCAGGTCTTCCATGCCCGGCAGGGTCGGCAGGTACTGCGCCTGGGCCTTTTCCAGCCGCTCGATGACCTGGGTGGTCAGTCGCTCTACCAGGCGGCGGTCGCGGATGCCCATCGCTTCGGCGCTGGAGAAGACGATGCGGGCCACCTGGCTGCGGTCGACGGGGCTGCCCGCGCGGCGCCCGGCCTGATTCCCGGCGCCCATTATCGCACCTTCCGGGAGACTTTAATCACTTCGCTCAGTTCGTCCGGGGGGATGAGGGGCAGCTGGTCGGCGGAGTTCACCGTGGCGTGGTCGGCCAGGGTATCCACCTCTTCCTTGAGCGTGGTGATATCGGCGAACTCGCGGTAGACGCTGGCGAAGCGGATATAAGCAATGTGGTCCAGCCCCTTGAGGCGGGCCATGACCATATCACCGATGGTGGCGCTGGCCACCTCGGTGCCGCCCAGCCGGTAAAGCTCGGCCTCAATCTCGTCGACGAGCCGCTCCACGGCGTCTTCGGCCAGCGGCCGCTTCTCGCAGGCGCGGCGGATGCCCGTCAGGAGCTTGTCCCGGTCGAACTCCTCGCGGCGGCGGTCTTTCTTCATCACGAAAAGGCTGGCCGGCTGCAGCCGCTCGTAGGTGGTGAAGCGCGCTTCGCAGGAAAGGCACTGGCGGCGGCGCCGGATGCCCTCGTTGACATCGCGCGAGTCAATCACCTTCGAGTCGTGGTAACCGCAGTAGGGACAGTTCAAGACCAAACTCCACATTCTGTAGTGTCGAGGTTTATAACTTACCACAATATATTGTGTTTGTCAATACGTTATCGATACGTTTTGAGCCTGGTACATTCACAATCTTTTCATAATTTTTACGTCTTCTGTGACCGCCGTATGAGGCGGCCCTTTCAGCCGGGAAGTAACCGGATAAAAAGGAGCCGTAAGGCGCGCACCGACCCTTACGGAGACGGGCTGGCGGCCCTGAAAGGAGGGGATGCTGAGCGGTATGCTGCGGTAAACGACGGAGCTAGGACAGGTTGAAGATGACCGAGATATTGCCCGCCAGCAGGTAGAGCCCCACGCCGCAGAGGAAGCCGGGCACCAGCCAGCGGTGCTTGCTGCCGAGGGAGAGGGACAGCAGCACCAGCGGTACCAGGATGGCGGCCTTGACGAGGCAGAAGGTCCAGAGACCCCCCGGACCTTCGATGAGGAACTTGGCCAGGGCGTTGTTCTCCTCGGCCCCCAGCGACAGGGCCAGCTGAGTGGTGAGGATATCCCCCAGGCCGAAGATGAGCAATGCCGGTATCCAGAGCAGGTCGCGCCGGAGTAACCGGGCGTGGCCTCGCGCTTCTTTAACAACCGTGGCCGGGTTTCCCCGGCGCGCCTCTGGCGGCAGATAAGCCGTATCTCTCATTCGGGGCAATCGCTCGCTTTCTTCCGGACTAAGCCTAAGGCCAGCCTGGGGAACAAAGCCTAAAAATCCGCCGCCGATTTCTAAAAAACTTGTAAACATTTGGCGGAAAACACGCAGCCAGGCATGGGTGCAGACCCCTACCGGCCGGCCATGGCCCGCGGCTTGGCCACGGTTTTAGCTTAGTCCGCCGCCGGGGGCGCCCACAGGGTCGCCATTCTGGAAATAAACACCAGAAAATAAGGCGCAGCTGGCCGCGGGAAACGGCTTGGGGAGGTATATCACACCGTGGGAAGGATGTGGTAAAATGACTCTAAGCAGGTCCGGCCTGCCCACAGGAGGCTCGATATAAGCGTCAGCCGGAGAAACATCACCATCGCGGTAATCGTCATCCTGGGCGTCCTGGCGCTGGCCACCTGGGGCGGCACCCGGCTGGGCGGCACCGGCCAGAGCAGTCAGGCGCAAGATAGCCAGGCACAGCTGGCCGCGGTCACGGCAGAGCTGGCCCAGCTGCAGGCAGACTACACCGCTCTGCAGCAAGACCGGGTGACGCTGGATGCCCGGCTCACGGCGACGACGGCCTCGCTGCTGGAGCTGCAGACCCTTTACGACACCCTGGAGCAGGAAAGGGCCGACCTGGAGCAGGATTTGACGGCGGCCAACATCCTGCTGGCGTCCGCTCAGGCCAACGTCGCCAGCCTGCAGGACTCCAATAACCAGCTGTTGGACCAGCTGGCGGCGGCATCGGCCAGCCTGACCGAATTACAGCAGGAGAACGACGAACTCCGGGCGAGCCTGGCCGACGCCGAGGCAAGGTATAACTCGCTCTACCAGCAGTATCTGGTGCTGGAGGCTGCTAAGCAGTTCGCCGTCGATAGCCGCCTCTCGGTAGCGCTGTCCACCGAGATACAGCCGGACGGCACCATCCAGATACGCTGCCAGGTAACCAACACCAGCGGCCAGACCATCGCCAAGGCCTACCTGCTGGTAGCGCACTTCGCCGCCGACGGCACGCTGAACAGCATCGACCTGCGGCCGGTACTGAACATCGGCCCCGGCCAGAGCAAGGAAATCTACGTCATCACCACTACCGGCGAGACCGTCAGGATTACCGCCCTCAGCGACGACTGATTCGCCCTAAGCCCTCAAGACCCTTTCGCCGTCCTGATGACCCCTTCGGCCTCCAAAGCGGCGATTGCCTTAGCCGTATAGCCCAGCCGCTTTAAGATGGCGGCGGTATGCTCGCCGAGGCGGGGCGCCGGCCCCGGCGGCTTACCGGGGGTTTCGTGCAGCTTCACCGGCAGCCCCAGCATGCGTACTTCGCCGCGCGCCGGGTCGGCCACCCGATAAATCATCTCATTGGCCTCAAGCTGCGGGTGGGCACAGACTTCTTCATAAGTAAGGCAGGGGTCGCAGCGCATCCGCGCCTCGCGGAAGAGCCGCTGCCACTCGGCCCGGGTCTTCTGGCTGAAGGCTTTATCCAGCCGCCGTTCCATCGCGACGCGGTTCTCGGTGCGCACCTTATCGTTGACGAACCGGGGGTCTTCGGCCAGCTCGGGCACGCCCACCACCCGGCAGAAGTCCGGCCACATGGGGTCGGTGCCGAAGATGGTGAGCACGTCGCCGTCCCTGGCGCGGAACGGCCCGAAGGGCGGGGTATGGTAGCTCCGCCCCTCTTTAAAGGGCATCTTCTCGCCGGAGAGATACTTGGCGAACTCGCTGAACTGGAGGTAGAGGGCCGCGTTGAGATTATTGACACTGAGGGCCTGCCCCCGGCCGGTGCGCTCCCGCACGAAGAGGGCCGTCATCACGGCGTAGGCCAGCAGCATACCGCCGGTGTGGTCGCAGAGGGGGAAGGGTATCATCTGCGGGGGGCCGTCGGGGTAGCCGTTGACGCTGACCATACCGGACATGGCCTGGCTCCACATGTCGCCGCCGGCGCGGTGGGCGGTGGGGCCGGTCTCGCCGTAGCCGGAGAAAGACGCGTAGATGACGCGCGGGTTGATTTTAGCAATATCCTCGTAGCCGATGCCCAGCCGCTCGGCCACGCCGGGGCGAAAGCTCTGCAAAATAACATCGGTCTCTTTAGCCAGCTTGAGGACGATTTCCTTCCCCTTTTCGGTGCGGATGTCCACGGCCAGGTCTTGCTTACCGCGGTTAAAGGCCATCCAGTCGGCCTTGTCGGCCCGGCCGGAGACATCGGTGTCCAGCACGTCGTCCATACCGGCGGGCAGCCCCAGCCGCTGCGCCTCCCCCTGCACCCGCTCCACCTTGATGACCTCCGCCCCCATATCGGCCAGCATCGCCCCGCCGAAGGGGGCCGCCACGGCGATGGAGAAGTCCAGCACCTTGATACCCTCTAGTGGACTCGGCATCGGCTTACCTCCCCGTTACTATTGGGCCCGCGCTATTTATCCAGCTGCTCGTAGAACTTGTTGCGGGCGTGGATAGCGTCGCGCACGCCCAGGTCGCGGCGCGCCTTGAAGAAGTTGAACTCGTCCTCTTCAAAGTGGATGTTGGTGCCCATGGTATGCATCAGAAAGTGGTTGGTCAGGCCGGTGGTAATCCCCAGGTTATCGTAGACGACCTGTTTGGAGACCTTGCCCATGGCGATGCCGTCGAAGGGGAAGCGGGCGAAGCCCTCGGCGTAGCGGTTGACCTCGGCCTCAAGTTTATCGGCGGGGACGGCCCGGTTAATAAGCCCGATGCGGGCGGCCTCCTTGCCGTCGAGCAGGCGGCCGGTGAGGCAGAGGTCGAGGGCGTTGGTCAGGCCGCAGCGCAGTATCATGATGGGGGTGATGGTGAGATTGGGCATGCCCAGGCGCACCTCGATTTCGCCGAACTGGCAGTCCTCGGCGCCGACGATGAAGTCGCAGAGGAGGTACATGTCCATCGAGGCCCCCAGCAGGTAGCCGTGCGCCTGGACGCCGGTAATCTTGGGGAAGAGGAGCAGCTTCTGGGCGCACTCGTAGAAGAGCTTGCGGTCGAACTTGAGGGGGGGGCGGATGGGGGGGCGGGGCGCCTTCGCGCCGGGCTTGGGCGCCTTCCAGCCGTAGACAAAGCCGACCTCATGCAGGGGCGCCCCGGCGGCCAGCGCCCGGCCCGCCCCCCTGATGATGAGCACTTTGATGTCGTCGGCCTCCTCCACTACCGTCAGCGCCTTCCAGAAGTCCTTGACGCCGGTGTTCATCGTCTCGGGGTCGTTGAGGGTAATGCGGGCGACGTAGCCGCTCCGCTCGTAGATAACGTCGTCAAATTTACCGGCCTTCCTGAACTTTAACATCTCCTGCCTCCTGACAAGCTATTTCTACTCAAACACCCCTGCCTGCATCAGCTTAACGAACTCGTCGTCGCTCATGCCCAGGAGCTCGGTGCAGACGTACTCGGTATGCTCCCCCAGCAGCGGGCTGGGCGAATAGGGCCGGGCCGGCGTCCGGGAGAGCTTGAAGCTCTGCCCCAGGTGGGTGAGGGGGCCCGTCTCGGGGTGGTCCATCTCCCAGTAGAGATTGCGCGTGGCCAGCTGCGGGTCGGCCAAAGTGTCGGCGGCGTTGGCCACGATACCGGCGGCGACGCCGGCGGCCTGGAGCTGGCGCATGATGGCCTCGGGAGTGCGCTCTTTTGTCCATGCGCCGATTATTTCGTTGAGCGCGTCCTCGTTTTGCTTCCTCGCCTCAAACGTCTTAAAACGGGCGTCCCCGGCCAGCTCCGGTTTACCCATCTCGCCGCAGAGGCTAGCCCATTCCTCGTCGCTGGCCGCCACGATGGTGCACCAGCGGTCGTCGCCGCGGCAGGGGTAGACGCCGTGGGGGGCGGCGTCCGGCGCGGCGTTGCCGAGGCGCTCCGGCTCCCGCCCGTTGGCGACGTAGTCCAGCACGCCGGGCAGGATGAAATAGATGGCCGTCTCGAACTGGGAGAGGTCTAAAAGCTGACCTTTCCCCGTCCGCTTACGGTAGTCCAGTGCGGCGATGAGCGCCGCCGTGGCGAAGCGCGGGCTGATGCAGTCGGTATAGGCCGAGACGCCCACCGGCAGCGGCTCCTTGCCCGGCCAGCCGATGAAGTTGGGCAGCCCGGCGATAGGTACCAGCACCATGCCGAAGGCGGGCAACTGGGAGTAAGGCCCCGACGAGCCGTAGCCGCTCTGGCGCAGCATGATAATGTCCGGCCTGATTTTCTTCAGGTCCTCGTAGCCCAGGCCCCACTTCTCGATGACACCGGGGGTGTAGTTCTCCATGACCACGTCGCAGGCCCTGACCAGCCTTTTGGCGACCTCGATGGCCTCCGGCCTTTGCATATTCAGCGAGAGGCTGAGGATATTGGCGTTGAAGTAGTTGAAATAGCCGCCCCGATTGAGACCGGGCTTATTATCTTTGTAGGGCGCCGAGGTGCGCATGGTGCAGGGGCGCTTGGTGGTCTCGACGCGGATGACGGTGGCCCCGTGGTCGGCGAAGAACTTCATCGTCAGCGGGCCGACCACCGCCCAGCAGAAGGCCAGTATCTTGAGCCCCTTGAAGACGCCCTCGCGCTTGGCTATTTCCTTACCAGCGCTCATCAGATTATTTCGTCCTGTTTTAATGCTTTCATCTCCGCATCCTTGATGCCGAGCTCTTTATAGACCTCTTCATTATGCTCCCCGATGAGGGGTGCCCGTGACCGGATGGAAAGGTCGGCCGCCGACGATTTGGCGAACTGCCGGGGGTAGATGACGGTCGTGCCCAGCTCGGGGTGGTCAACCTCAACCCAGAAGTCGCGGGCCTTGAGACACTCATCGTCGAGCAGGTCGGCCATGCTGGAGAGCGGCCCGATGGAGACCCCCCGCGGCACCGCCCCCTGGAGCAGTTCTTTGCGGGTATGGCGGCGGAAGAACTCCCCCACCGGATTAGATATTTTATCAATAACGTCTTTGGTGACGGTGAACATGTCGAAGTTGTCCCAGTCCATGTTGCGCAGGAAATCGGTGGCCAGCCCCTCCCCGTCCATCCAGGCCGTCAGTGCGCTCAGCGTCTTGGCCCCCGTCCGCCCGCCGATGACGTTGAAGAAGACGTAGCCGTCCTGACACGGCCAGACCTGCCGCTGGGCGGTACCGGCGCTCATGCCGGAGCGAAAGGCCCCGGCGCGCTTGAGGATGGCGTGGCTCAGCTCCCAGGTGGGGACGGCGTTGGCCTGGAACCAGGCGGCGCTCTGCTGCATGGAGATGTCCACGTGCTGTCCCTCCCCGGTGGCTTGGCGGTGGTAATAGGCAATCATCGCCCCGACGGCGGCATCGGCCCCGGCGTGGAGGCAGGCCTGCGGCAGGCTGATGTGCACCGGCGGCCCGTCCGGCTCGCCGGTCTGGTAGAGCGTGCCGCTGAGGCCCATGACGACGAGGTCGGAGTCCTTGTAGTCACGGTAGGGGCCGGTCTGGCCGTAGGGCGTGATGGAGACGACGATGATGCCTTTATCGCGGCGGCTCAGGGCGTCGTAGCCCAGGCCGAGGTCGTCCAGGTAGCCCGGCGGGAAGGACTCGATGACGAAGGTAGCCGTCTTAACGAGCTTGAGAAAGATTTCTTCACCGGCGGGGTCTTCGATATTCAGGGTGATACCGCGCTTGTTGGCGTTATAGGCGAACCACCACAGGCTCTTGGCCGGGTCGGGCTTGTCCCCCCAGAAGGGCCCCAGGGCACGCGCCGGGTCGCCGCCCGGCGGCTCAATCTTGATGACGTCGGCGCCCAGGTCGGCCAGTACCTTGCCGGCGAGGAAGCCTTTGTCGTCGGTTAAGTCCAGCGCGCGTAGGTGTTCTAACATCTTTTATCCCTAACGCCTCTGTCGAGCGGCACAATACTCCCGTCCCATCTAGTTCACCTCACCCCCTGTATCCCCCTCTCCTCAAGGAGAGGGGGAAGAGAATTTAGTGAGGGGGTTTCACCCCCTCAAACTCCCCCATGTCAATAAATCGGGGCTGAATTCACCACATACCCCTATACTATATGGGCTTGAGGTACTTCCTGGCAAGCCGCAGGGCCTTGACCGGGGCCGTCTGGGCGAGCAGCCCTACGGCGAAGAGGATATACTCCCCGTCGATGTAAAAGGCGGGGTCGCGGGGTTTGAGGATAAAGGGGTTCTCCTCCCGGAAGCGGGCCTCTTCCAGTATCTCGCGCTGCTGACGGGTGAAGACTAGCGGGCCGCCGGTGCCGATAACCGCCCTGACGCCGGTGAGGTCTTTGCCGTGCTGGACGAGCCGCTCCCCGGCGGGGCTGTAGACCACCTCCAGCCTGCCAGCATGGCGCGTCATAGCCGCCTCAACCGTTAGCGAGGTCAGCAGCCGGTGACTGGCGCGCTCGGCGGCGGTGCGGGGGAGCTTACCCTCCCGGAAGGCGGCCACGGCCTCCCCGAAGCCAGGCGGGGTCTCCCGGTCCCCCACCAACTCAAGAAGTCGGTCCAGGTTGTAGCGCAGCCCCAGGTCGCCCTCCACAGTGCGTTTTTCGTAGGGCTCGGGCAGGCCGGCCACAATCGTATCGGCGCGGGCGGGGATGCCGCGGGCGACGGAGTGAACGTCGGTGGTAGCGCCGCCGACATCAATGACAATCAGTTCACCGAAGCCGGCATCATCGCCGTGGCCACCGCTAATAAGTTTGGCCGCCTCCAGTACGGCGGCGGGCGTGGGCATGATGACGTCTTTAATCATCTCCCTGGCTTTAGCGATACCCTTGGCGCGGACAATATGGCGCATGAAGAGCTCGCGTATCTCGCGGCGGCAGGGGTCGGTGTCCAGCTTGCCGATTTCCGGCATGACGTTGCCGGTGTAGATAACGTTCTTAGCCGTGCCCGCGAAGACGGCCCGGATGGCGTCGTGGGCGGCCTTGTTGCCGGCGACAATGATATTAGGCACCGCCGGGCCAGTTCTGGCGAGCAGACCGGCGTTGTGGACGATGACCGCCTCGTCGCCGCCGTCGGTGCCGCCGCAGAGCAGCAGGATATCCGGGGCGGCGGCCTCGATTTCCCCGATTTCCCGCTTGTTGAGCTTGTAGGAATAGGCCCCGATGACCTTGGCCCCCGCCCCCAGGGCGGCCTGGCTGGCCGCCTGGCTGGTGAGCTCCGGCACGAAGCCGGTGCAAATCATACGCAGCCCCCCGGCGGCGCTGGAGCAGGCCAGGGCCTCTTTTTCTTCCAGGTTGCCGATGCCGGTGCGGCGGGCTATCTCCCTGAGGGCTTTGCGGAGGCCGATGGTGATATCGCTGTCCACGGTGGAGGGGACGCGGGCAATAGCGGCGATTTCCTCCCCACCGAGGTCGACGGCCACCACCTTGGTGAAGGTGCTCCCGAAGTCGATGAGGAGCCTGATATCGCTCATAACGCGCCGCTCCCCGGCCGCTAGAGCTTACCTCTGGCCTTGAGGTCTTTTTTCAAGTCTTCAATGGCGGTGTCGATATCGGCCTCGGGCGGGTAGACCCGGTCGAAGCCCAGCTTTCGGAACTTCGCCTCGACCTCTTTAAAGTCGGCCCGGCCCACCACCAGGTTGCCGCCGATGTAGAGCAGCACGTCGTCGAGGCCGGCCTCCTTACGCTTGGCGTCGAAGCCCTCCAGGTCGAGCTCGGCCATGCCGTAGAGCGAGCTCATCAGGATGGCGGCGGCGGCCGTCTCCTGGGCAGCCTTGATGAACTCCTCCGGCGGGGTGTAGGCGCCCAGGGCGGTGACGCGGAAACCGGCCTCCCGCAGCGCCCGCGAGATAATCTTGGTGCCGATGATATGGGCGTCCATCCCCAGCGTGCCGGTGATAATCATCGGTTGTTTCATGGCTGGCTCTCCTCCGGTGGCGGTTAATTCTTATTTGTCATAGGGCGGCAGGCCGACGATTTTACCCTTGCTGAAGACCCACAGGTCGCGGACGGCGGCGTGGTAGTCCACCTTTTTGCCCTCGGCCTTGGCCCGCTCGGCGACCTTGGCACGATGAAATTCTTTGATATCGGCGGGGAGAGGGAGGTCGCCGAACTCCAGGTAGCGGCAGGCCCCGCGGGTGTCGCGGACGCCCAGCACCTGGTCTTTAACGTTGAGGTTGGAGCTCCACGGCGAGTCGAGCACGCCGGCGTCGACCGCCTTGACCGCCCCGACGAGGACGTCCCCGTCGCCCATCTCGAAGACCCGGTCCAGGATGGCCCGCACCTCGCGCTCGGTAAGTGCCTCCTCGGCGGCCACCTCTTTCATGTCCAGCGCTATTTTCTGCTCGCGCACCACGTTGAAAATCCAGTTGGCCGCCCGGTAGCTCATGGCGTGGGCCTCCTGTGTAGCCACCCCGGCCCCCTCATCCACCGTCCGTATGTGGGCCGCCGGCGCCCCGGTCAGGGCCGAGACCACCGCCGAGTAGACCAGGTAGGCGAAGGCGCCCCCCAAGTCCAGCGGCACCGGGTAGAGGGGGGTCTGCTGGCAGATGGGCCCGTTGACGATGATATCCTTGAAGCCATACTTATCTAAATACTCCCGCACCAGCCGCGGCGAAAGTCGCGTCCAGGCCAGGTCCTGGGCCAGATTGCCCTGGTGGTGGACGAGCGGCGTGAAGGCCTTGTGCC
This sequence comes from Dehalococcoidales bacterium, assembly GCA_034420195.1. Classification (GTDB taxonomy): domain Bacteria; phylum Chloroflexota; class Dehalococcoidia; order Dehalococcoidales; family RBG-16-60-22; genus DAOUEH01. Next base: position 5,620 of record DAOULO010000027.1, on the reverse strand, counting down.
CCTGCGTGGCCGCGCCCAGCGACTCGATAACATGCGTGGCGATGTTGACGCTGAGGGGGAAGGTGGAGGAGGGCACCCAGCCGTGGAGGTCGCCGCTGAGGATGACGCCGCGGTCGGCGTACCAGCCCACCACGCCGTTGATGAACTGGTTGGCGGCAATCATTTCTTCCAGCGTCTCGTGTTTGTGGTAGCTGCCGAACTCCAGAAAGAGCCCGCAGCCGGAGACGGTCATGCCGGAGGCGATGGCAATCTCCTGCGCCAGGCGGTTGGTGCCGCGGGGGGTGAAGGCAGCCTCGCAGGACTCGATGACCTTACGGGTGTTCTTGACCCCGTGATTAACGATGGGGTAGCCGTTGAGTATCTTCCGGCCGGTGCGGGCGCTTTCGTCGAGGGCCTGCTGCACCCGCGCGAAGGCGTCCTGGCGGGTATAGCTGTCGGTGGTTACCGGGATGAGGGGGATACCGGCCGCCGCCAGCGACTTGCAGAGGGTAATCTCGTCCTCAAGCAGGGCCGTCCCCGCCCGCGGCGAGACCACGGTGCGGCCCTCTTCTTTGAGCCGCGCCATCACCTTCCACCAGACCTTGGTATCGGGCAGGGCCTTCTGGTAGGCCACCGCCTCGTCAAAGTTCACTTCCTGGCCCGTCGGCCACAGCTTGAGCCACTCGCGCCGTTTGGCCATGAGGACGTCTTCGTCGAGGCGCCGGTTCCTGATGCGTACTTTTTCCACGATTGTCTCCGTTATGTCAATCTTTCCCGCGGCCGTCGGCGGCCGAGAGGAAAGTGGCCGCCTGCGCCAGCAGGGGCTGCCCCCCGGCGGCGTAGATGACCTGGCCGGTGACGTAGTCGGAAAGGGAGCTGGCCAGGAACAGGGCCGGCCCGGCGATGTCCTCCGGCGTGCCCACCCTGCCCAGGGGGACTTCCTTGGCGGCGATGCCCTTAAAGAGGGCGTCCCGCTCCGGGCCGGGCGGCATCAGGCTGTCCCAGAACGGCGTGACGATAGGGCCGGGGACGATGGCGTTGACGTAGATGTTGTCCGGCGCCAGCTCGAAGGCCAGGTTGGTCGTCAGGCCCAGTATACCCGCCTTGGCGGCGTGGTAATGCAGTACCGAGACCGACGGGCTGACGGCGCCCATCGAGGAGAGGTTGATAATCTTGCCGTATTTCCTCTTTTTCATGTGGGGAACGACGGCGGCGCAGACCAGGTAGGCCCCCTTGAGGTTCACCGCCAGCACCCGGTCCCACTCCGCCTCGTCGAAGGTGCCGACGCCCTCCCCTTTGGCCCCGCTCACCCCGCCGGCGTTATTGACCAGGATATCTATCTTGCCGAACTTTTTGATGACCTGGGCCACCAGGGCGTTTACATCAGTACTTTTAGAGATATCGGCTTTGACGGCCAGGGACTTCCGCCCCAGCGCCGCGATTTCGGTGGCCACTTTCTCGGCGCCGTCTTTATGCAGGGCGCACACGGCCACGTCGGCACCCTCTCGGGCGAACTTGAGGGCGATGCCCCGCCCGATGCCCTTGGCGCCACCGGTGACGATGGCCACCCTGTCTTCCAGTAACATATCACCTCCTGATGGCGATAATCTGGCCCTATTTCTTCTCCGGCGGCCAGAGCTCAGCGGCGACATCGTCCAGGCCCAGTTCCAGCAGCTTGTTGCGGCTGGGCTTCATCGTTTTCCGGTCCCAGTCGAGGGCACCCAGGTTCCAGTAGACCTGGGCCTCCAGGTCGCAGGTCTCCCCGGCCAGCGGGCCTTCCTCCTGCGGGGGGCGGCCGATGATGCGGCCGGGCACCTGACGCTCCAGGGGGTTATCGCCCTCGCGCAGGGTAAAAACGTGCCGCATGTTGCCGATGCGCTCACCGTCCCGCAGCAGGCCTTCCTGGGAGCGCGGGTAGCCGGTGACGGCGGCCAGAAAGCCCACCACGTACCGTTCCGGGTCGTCCAGCAGCGTATTGCCGTGCATGCACAGCCCGGCGGCGTTGAGGACGTACCCCAGGAACTGCGACGGCCCGAAGCCGGCGGTGTGCCTTCCCGGGGCGGCGTCCACCTGGTAGCGGGCGGCGGTGGGGATGCCCCGGAAGAAGGGAAAGTCGTACTTGGGGTCGTGCAGGCCCAGCTCCTGCCCGCCGATATGCACGGCGAACGCCTCCGCCCCTTTGCCGAGGCGCTGTGCGGCGATATTTACCCCGTCGGCGAGGACGTCGCCGAGGCCCTCGCGCCGGGCGATTTTCTCGGTTAGGGCTATCATGGCCGGGTGGTCGCCCCAGGCAAGGTCGAGGCCGTCGGCATCCTTTGGGGTAATAATGCCGTGCTCGTAGCACTCCATGGCAAAAGCAACCGCCGTGCCGGTGGAGATGGTATCCAGCCCGTAGGCATTGCAGATGTGGTTGGCCATGGCGATGGCCTCGACATTGGTGTTGAGGCACATCGCCCCGAAGGCGGCCTGGGTCTCGTACTCGGGCCGGTGCGTCCCCGCCGGGTATTTGTAATCGCCAGCGCCCGCGCGCAGGTTGCCGCGGCAGGCCACCGGGCAGCGCCAGCAGCCGTAGCGGCGGGCCACGCTGGGGTCGAGCAATTCTTTGTTCAGGCCGGAGACGTCGGGCAGGTCGCGGACGCCGATGCCGCCCCAGTTTTTCACCGGGGTATCGCCGCTGAGGACGGAGACATCGGTATGGCCGGTGGTGCCGTAGTGGTGGAACTGCTCCAGTCCCGGCCCCTTTATCGCGGCCAGGTGCTGGCGTTTCAGCTTCTCGACGGCCGCGCCGTCAGCCAGGGGGACTGGCTTATCACCCCGGACAACGACGGCCTTGAGCCGCTTGGAGCCCATCACCGCCCCCAGCCCGGAGCGCCCGGCGGCGTCGCCGCCCTGGCTCATGATGCAGGCCATCCGGGCCACCTTCTCGCCCGCCGGCCCGATGACGACCGTCCGCGCCTCCTTACCGTGCTCTGTTTGTAAGATTTCGTCGGCCTCGAAGGTGGTCTTCCCCCAGAGGCCGGCGGCGTCCCGGAGCTCGGCCTGGCCGTTATCGATGAAGAGATAGACCGGCTTTTCAGAAATGCCCGTGAAGAAGATGCCGTCGTAGCCGGCGAACTTGAGATAGGGGCCGAAGTGCCCGCCGGAGTTGGCGTCGCCCCAGCCGCCGGTCAGCGGCGATTTGGCCACGGCCACGTAGCGGCAGCCGGTGGTGGCCGGGGTGCCGGTGAGCGGGCCGGTCATCAGGCCCAGGGTGTTGCCCGGCCCCAGGGGGTCTTCGCCGGCCTTCTGGCGGGAATAAAGTACCCGCGCCCCCACGCCGTAGCCCCCGATGAAGTCGCGGTAAAGCGCTTCGCCGGGCGCCTCCGGGCGGATTTCTCCGCTGGAAAGGTCAACAAAGAGGAGCTTGCCCATGTAGCCACCGTTCATCGCATCTCCTTTCCGGCGCCCGCCCGCGCCGCGCCGGCCAAGCGGAACAGACCGCATATCATTTTACACATTATTGGCCCTCACCTCAAATCGGGCCGGGGCGTCTTGCCATTTTCACGGTAATGGTCTATTGTATGTTTAACCGAGACTATAGCCGTGGTAAAAATTAGCCGGCCGGGCCCAACGGAACAGTCCCCAGACCGCCGCTTCGGCATCAGCCGCCGGGCATTCCTCAAGCTGGCGGCGCTGGTGGCAGCGGTCGCGGCGTTAGGCCGCCTCATCAAGCGCCCCGCGCTCAGTTCCATCGTCCCCGCCGATGATTTCCCCGAGGGTGAGGGCGTCCTCACCGAGGCCCACCCGGCCACCTCCTGCCTCAACTGCGCCACGCGCTGCGCCACGCGCGTCCGGGTGGTCAACGGCCGGGCGGTCAAGATTACCGGCAACCCCCTCTCGCGGGTAACCGAGGGGGCCAACTGCCCCCGCGCCCAGGTGGGCCTGCAGGTGCTCTACGACCCCGCCCGCGTCACCACCCCCCTGAAACGGACGAACCCGGCCAAGGGGCGCGATATTGACCCCGGCTGGACGCCTATCTCCTGGGAAGAGGCGCTGGCCGAAGTTAGTGACTACCTCAAAGACCTCCGCGATAGCGGCGGGCCGCACCGGCTGGCCATTTTCACCGGCCTCAATACCGTCAGCGACGAAGATATTTTGCAGCGTTTCGCCCGCGCCTACGGCACGCCCAACCTGGTGACCGCCGACGGCCTGGACGGCGAGGCCGACAAGGCCGGGGAGTGGTGCGCCGACGGGCATTTTACCCGCAGCGCCTACGACCTGGAGCGCACCAACTATATCCTGGCTTTCGGCGCGGGGATACTGGAGTCTTACGAGCCGCTGGCGCGCGGTCTCCGCATGTGGGGCAAAATCCGGCGCGAGCGGCCCGACCGGGCCAGGGTGGTCGTCGTCGACCCACGCTACTCGGTGACGGCGCTGCGCGCCGACCGCTGGCTGCCCGTCAACCCCGGCACGGACGGCGCCCTGGCGATGGCCCTGGCCCACGTCATCATCCGCGAAAACCTCTACGACGCCGCTTTCGTGAGCCAGTATACCCACGGCTTTGATAATTACCGAGACCTTGTCCTTGACGACTACGCCCCGGAGCAGGTCGAGACGATTATCGGCATCTCCGCCGCGACTATTTATGAGGTTGCCCGCGAGTTCGCCCAAACGCGCCCGGCCATCGCCTGGCGGGGGCGGGGGGCCACCGGCTGGCCCGGCGGCACCTACACCGCCTACGCCATCTTCTGCCTCAACGCCCTGGTGGGCAGCATTGATGTCCCCGGCGGGGTCATCTATCAGGAAGAGCCGCCCTACCAGACCCTGCCCGACCTCACGCCGGACGCCGTTGCCAGCGCCGGACTTACCATGCCGCCGTTAGACGGGCACGGTAGCCAGCTTTTCCCCGCCGCGCAGTCCGCCACCAACCAAGCGGCCGAGGCTATCCTGGCCGATGAGCCCTACCCCGTGGCGATGGGCATCGGCATCAACGCCAACTTCAACCTGACAGCGCCGGGCGCGCCGCGCTGGGATGAAGCGCTGGCCAAACTCCCCTATTACGTGCATATCTCCCCAACGGTGAGCGAGATGGCCAGCTTCGCCGATATAGTCCTGCCAGCGACCACCTTCCTGGAGACCTGGGCCTACGACCACTCGCCGCCGGGCTCGGGCTTCGCCGAGGTACGCATCAAGCAGCCCGTGGTGGCGCCGCTCTACACCAGCCGGAATATCGCCGACATGATTTTCGATATCGCCGCAAGACTGGGAGGCAGCATGGCCGAGGCATTTGCCGACCTCGGGGATAGCGCCGAGGGCTTGGTGCGCTACCGCACCGCCGGTCTCATGCCCTGGGAGGAGCTCCTCGCAGCGGGGGTCTGGGTGGGGCCGGACTACCAGTACTATAAATACAGCCGCATCTTCGAGACACCCTCGAGCAAGTTTGAGTTCCGCTCCGGCAACCTCGAGGCCGCGCTACAAAAAGTGGGTGAAAGCACCTCTGGCAATAGGTGCCTGCCACATTATGAAGCACCTGAATTCCTCGGTGATATTCAAGACTACCCGCTCGTCCTCACCAGCTACCAGCCACTATTAAGCGTCAACGGTGACTCGCGTGACTATCCCTGGTCGGAGGAGATGTTCCTGGTGCTGCACGGGTCGGGCT
>DAOULO010000026.1:0-17471 GCA_034420195.1 Dehalococcoidales bacterium | reverse complement strand
GTCACCCTCCGCACCAAGGCCTTTACCCCGCTCACACCCGACCCTTCGCGAAAGGGTGAGGTCATTAATATCGCGGCGGAACTGGATGAGGCCACAGTCCGCACCAGGGTCATCGACCGGGTGACCGAGGAGGTGGCCGGCGTTAAGATTGAAGACGCTGCCGTGGTCGTCGCCGGGGGACGGGGCATGGGCAGCGCCGAAAGCTTCACCCAGCTGGAGGAACTGGCCAAACTATTTAAGGGGGCGGTGGGGGCCTCCCGGCCACCCTGCGATAACGGCTGGATGCCGGAAACGGTACAGGTGGGCCTGACGGGCAAGATTATCGCCCCGGAGCTCTATATCGCCGTGGCCATCTCCGGCTCGTCGCAGCACATGAGCGGCTGCTCCGGCGCCAAGACCATCGTCGCCATCAACAAAGACGCCGAGGCCAATATCTTCCGCCACGCCCGCTTCGGGGTGGTGGGCGACTGGAAAAAGGTGCTGCCGGCCTTCACCGCCAAGGTCAGGGAGTTGCTGGCGACCTAGACTTTCCGCTAGACTGTAAATAGTACCGGTGCGATGAAAATCAAACGCATTATTTTAATCTCCGTCATTATCCTCACCGCCGTCCTGGTCTTCGGCTGCGGCGGCGGCGAGACCACGCCCACAGCGACCAGCAGCGAGCCAGCGGTCGCTCAAGACGGCGATACCGTGGCCGTACATTATATCGGCACCCTGGAGGACGGCACCAAGTTCGACTCTTCCTACGACCGCGGCCAGCCGCTGGAGTTCGTCCTCGGCGCCGGTAATATGATTAGCGGCTTCGAGAACGCCGTGCGGGGCATGCAGGTCGGTGAGGTCAAGACGGTCACCCTGCCCCCCGAGGAGGCCTACGGCCCCTACCGGGAAGACCTGGTGCAGACCTTCAGCCGCGACGAGCTCCCCGAAGGGCTTGACCCCCAGGTGGGCGATACCCTGCGGCTACAGGTCTCGGGCCAGACCATCGCGGTGCCGGTTGTTGCCGTCACGGCGACGGATATCACCCTGGACCTGAACCCCCCGCTGGCCGGCAAGGCGCTGACCTTCGAAATCGAGCTCATCTCCATCCAACCGGCCGAATAGACCGGCCTGCGCCAAGTAGCTCTGTACCTTGATTTTCACTACTATTTCATCGTACAATTAGATACGGTTTACGTGGGCCAATAGCTCAGCTGGTTAGAGCGCAGTCCTGATAAGACTGAGGTCCCTGGTTCGAGCCCAGGTTGGCCCACCACTTTATGCCCGCACCCGTATTGCCGGGCCACCCGGAGTTAGCACCGCCAGTCGCGACGGAGGAAGAGCATGCCGAGGAAGATCTTACAGGAACTCTCCCGCTACAAAATAGGTACCTTCGCCCACATCATCCACCGCCACGCCCTGCTTCGCCCGGACAAGGAAGCCTATGTCTATGAAGGGCAAAGGCTGAACTACGTCGACTACAACGCCAGAGTGAACAGCCTGATACACGCCCTGGGCAAGATGGGCGCCGGCAAGGGCGACTCCATCGGCATCCTTTCCTGGAACTGCCTGGACTACGCCATCGTCTACGGGGCGGCCATGAAGGGCGGCTACCTCCTCTCCCGCTTCAACCCCCGCCTCGGCGCCGAAGAGCTGGACTATCTGATTAACTACTCCGAGGCCACCACCCTCTTCGTCGGGCCGGAGATGTTCAAGGTCGTCGCCACGATACGACCCAAGCTGAAGAGGGTCAAGCACTTCATCGCGCTGGAAGAGCCTGCCGAAGGCATGGACTATTTCGAAGACATGCTGGGAAAATACCCCGGCGACGAGCCCGACGTTAGCGTGGACGAGGACGACGGGCTTTTTATTATCTATACCAGCGGCACCACCGGCGTGCCCCGCGGCGCCGTCTACACCCACCGCGAGGCCTGGGACGACTGCCGCACCTATATCATCAACCAGAGCATCCAGCCCGACGACCGGCACATCCAGGTCTCGCCCATGTTCCATATCGCCGGGGACACCATGGTGCGCTCGCTCATCTACATCGGGGCCTGCAATATCATCACCAAGAACTTCGACGCCGAGACCACCCTCCGGCTCATCCAGGAAGAAAAGGTGACCCACATCTCCATCGTGCCCACCCACCTCATCGCCATGATGGCCGTGCCCGACCTGAAAAAGTACGATCTCTCGAGCCTCAAGTTCATCTGGTACGGCGGCTCGCCCATGCCCCTGGAGGTGGTTAAGAAGGGCCTGGAGACCTTCGGGCCTATCTTCGGGCAGGGCTACGGCCAGAGCGAGAGCGGCCCGGCCATCACCCACCTCCCCAAGGAAGACCACGACGTCATCGGCAAACCCGAGGAAAGAAGGCTCGCCTCAGTGGGACAGCCGGACATCGGCGTGCAGGTGAGGATTGTGGACGACAAGGGTAAAGACGTCGCCCCTGATGAGATGGGCGAAATCATCGTCCGCTCCAAGCACATCATGCGCGAATACTGGAAAAAGCCGGAGGACACCCGCCAGACCATCGTCAACGGCTGGCTGCATACCGGGGACATCGGCTGCTACGATGAGGCCGGCTACATCTACATTGTCGACCGCAAGAAGGACATGATTATCACCGGCGGCGAGAACGTCTTCCCCCGCGAGGTCGAGGAAGTCCTCTACCGGCATCCCTCCGTCCAGGAGGCGGCCGTCATCGGCATCCCCGACCCGTACTGGGTGGAGAAGGTGCATGCCGTCGTCAGCACCAAGAAGGGCGCCAACTGCACTGCTGAGGAGCTCATCGCCCTCTGCAAGCAGAACCTGGCCAGCTACAAGGCCCCCAAGTCGGTGGAGTTCATGGACGCCCTGCCCAAGAACGCCGCCGGTAAGATTATGAAGCGGGAGCTCCGCGAAAAGTACTGGGCCAGCTCGGAACGGAAAATCTAGCCAGCCTTTATGTCAAGCCCCTATTTCTTGGTCAGGTACTTTTCCGGTTCGGCGTCGAAGGCCCGCTTACAGCCCACCGCACAGAAGTAGTATTTCTGGCCCTTGTATTCGGACGTGGCCGGGGCATCCTTTTCGTCAACTTCCATCTTGCAGACCGGGTCTATTGCCATCTTAGCACCTCCAATACTTGTATAGTATATCCGCCAACGGGGTCACCCGTATGTGAGCAATATCTCATAGCGCCTATTAATCATATTTTAATAATTGGCTGTTATCCTCAAATCAGGAATCAATAAAACGGAGGTGAACCGATTGTTCAAGAGTAAGAAATTCATCATCGCCGCGGTGCTGGTGGCCGTCGTGCTCACCGCTACCATCGGCGGGGTAGCCCTGGCCAACTCGGGCGACGATGACTCGCCCCGCCTCGCCCAGACCCAGCTGATGGACAAGGTGGCCGAAATCTACCAGCAGAACACCGGCACTGCCCTCGACAGCGAGGCGCTGGTGCAGGCCTTTATTGAGGCGCGTCAGGAGCTCGGGCAGGAAGCCCGCGAGCAGCTGGAGCAGCGGCTCCTCGACGAGGGGGTCATAACCCAGGAGCAGCTCGACGCCCTCAAGGCCTGGCTGGAAGCCCGCCCGGACAGCCCCCTCAGCGACGAGTTCAAGACGTGGCTGGAGGCCCGGCCGGATATCGACGGCCTGCCGCATTTCCAGATGGAGCGTTTCGGGGGTGGCCAGGCTAGCCCCGGCCCGCGGCACGGCTTCGGGTTTGGCTTCGGCCTGCCCGACTCTCCGTAAGCCAACGCCATACCGAGTAATCAGAGGCTATCTTGGCGGGAGGGGAAATCCCCTCCCGCCCTCTTTTTAACAATTTGTTAACATTTATGCTATAACATAAGGTAGGAATATCTGTTACGGAGGGTGGCAATATGCCGGGGAAAAAGGTGCTCGTCGTCGATGACGACACCAAGACGGTGGAGCTGGTCCGGCTCTACCTCAACCGCGACGGCTACCGCGTCATCACTGCCGGCGACGGCCGCGAGGCGCTGCGACTGGCCCGCGAGGGCCGCCCCGACCTGATTGTCCTCGACCTGATGCTGCCCGGCATCGACGGACTGGAGGTCTGCCGTACCCTCCGCCAGGAGTCCGAGGTGCCCATCATCATGCTCACCGCCCTGACCACCGATGACGACCGGCTGCGTGGCCTGGACCTGGGCGCCGATGACTACGTTTCCAAGCCCTTCAGCCCCCGCGAGCTGGCGGCCAGGGTGCGCGCCGTGCTGCGCCGTCTTCCCGGCGAGCGCGGCCCGGAGAAGATAGAGCACGGTGCCCTTACCGTCAACTTCCGCAAGCACCAGGCGTACCTGAAGGGCCGTCCCCTCCACCTGACACCCATTGAGTTCAAAGTGCTGGGGACGCTGGCCAAGGAACCGGGGCGCGTCTTCAGCCGGGCGCAGATTATTGACAAGGCCCTGGGGCACGACTTTGACGGTTTCGACCGCACCATCGACGTGCACATCCTCAAACTACGCCGCAAGCTGGAGCCCGACCCCCGCCACCCCCGCTATATCAAGACCGTCTACGGGGCCGGCTACAAGCTGCTGGAGGCCGCCGGTGATACACAGCCTTAACTTCCGGCTGCTGGCCGCCTTCGCCGTGGTGATTGTCGTCGTCATCGGCTCGGCGTTCTTCCTGGCCCACCGCACCGCCCGCATTGAGCTCAGTCACTTCGAGGAGCGCGTCGAGGCAGGGCAGGACGCCAGAGTAGAAGCGGATTTGATTCGCTACCATCACCTCGCCACCGGCTGGGAGGGTGTGCAGCCGCTGGTGGAGCAGTGGGCCGGTTTTTTCCAGCGGCGCATCATCCTGACCGATGCCCGGGGCATCGTCGTGGCCGATTCGGCCAGCATCCTGCTCGGCCAGCCCTACGCTACCGGCGCGACCGGCCACCACATGTTCCGTATGGCGGGAATGGTCGACATCGGCACCGTCTACATTGCCCCCGGCGAATCGCCGGATATCACCGGCGCCTCGCTGGAAATCACCTATAACAGCATCGGCCGGTTCTTCCTCTGGGGCGGGCTCATCGCCGTCGTTGCCGCCATCCTGCTCACCTTCCTCCTCTCGCGGCGCATCCTGGCACCGGTCAAGGCCATTGCCCGCGCCACCCGCCGCTTCGGCCGGGGCGACTTTTCCCACCGGGTCGATGCCAAGACCAAGGGCGAGCTGGGCGAACTGGCCCGGTCTTTCAACACTATGGCCGACGACCTGGAGCATACCCAGCGGCTGCGGCGCAATATGGTGGCCGATATTGCCCACGAGCTGCGTACGCCGCTGGCCAACCTGAGTGGCTACCTGGAGGCCATCCGCGACGGCGTCATCAAGGCCGATGAGAACGTTGTCCGCTCCCTCAACGAGGAGGCGGCCACGCTGGCGCGCCTCATCGATGACCTGCAGGAGCTGAGCCTGGCCGACGCCGGCGAGCTGAAGCTGGTCACCCAGACGGAGGACATCGCCCGGCTGATTAAAGAGACGGTGACCGCTCTCAAGGCCAAGGCCGCCGCCCGCGGCCTGACGATCACCACCCGGCTGGCCCGTGGCCTGCCCCCGGCCGCCATCGATGCCCAGCGTATCCGGCAGGTGCTCCATAACCTACTGGAGAACGCCATGGCCCATACCGGGCACAAGGGGAAGATAACCGTGGCTGCTAAGGCCGACGGGAAAATGATAAATGTCTCCGTGACCGACACCGGCGAGGGCATCCCGGCGGCGGAACTGCCCCTCATCTTTGAGCGCTTCTACCGCGTCGATAAGTCCCGCGCCCGCGAGACCGGCGGCAGCGGGCTGGGGCTGACCATCGCCCGGCGGCTGGTGGAGGCCCACGGCGGCACCATCCGCGCCGAGAGTAAGCCCGGTAAAGGCAGCACCTTCACCTTCACCGTGCCCGCCGCCTGAATATTTATCTTCCGGCGTGAGGCGCACCAATCCCCCGTGCTATAATAGAGCCGTTATGGACTTGAAAAGCCTGGAGATGCTGGAGTTTCCCCGCATCCGGGAGATACTGGCCGGCTACACCTCTTTTTCGGCCAGCCGCGAGCTGGCCGAGCGGCTGACGCCGCAGGCAGACTACGAGGTCATCTCGCGCCTCCTCAAGCAGACCGCCGAGGCGCGCTCGCTGCTGGAGTTCGACCGTGCCTTCGCCGTGGGGGACGTGCTGGATATCCGCGACAAAGCGCGCCTGGCGGCCCTGGAGGGCCTGCTGGAGCCGCTCTCGCTGCTGGAAGTTCAGCAGACGCTGGCCGCCCTCCACGAGCTACGCCGCTACCTCAAGAGCATCGCCTCCGACTTTCCGCTGCTCTGGGAGTTGAGCGAGGGCATCGCCGAGCTGAGACAGATAGAGAAGGACATCGCCGCCTGCCTCGACCCCGCCGGTGAAGTCCTCGACACGGCCTCGCCGGCCCTCTCGGAAATCCGCCAGCAGCTGCGGACGACGCGCGCCCAGATTCTGGAAAAGCTGGAGGGCATCGTCCGCTCACCGCGGGGGACACGCATCCTGCAGGAAGACATCATCACCGAGCGCGAGGGGCGCTACGTCGTCCTCGTCAAGATGGAGTGCCGCCACGAAATCAAGGGCATCGTCCACGACATCTCCAATACCGGCGCGACGGTTTTCGTCGAGCCGACGGTCACCGTGGGGCTGGGCAACGCCCTGCGCGAGCTGGTCATCGAGGAGCGGCGCGAGATTGAGCGCATCCTGCGCCTCTTGAGCGCCGAGGTCGGCGCCCACCAGGACGACATCGCCCGCTCGGTGGCGCTGGCCGCTGAAATTGACCTGATACTGGCCAAGGCCCGCTACGCCCGCCGCATCAAGGCCGCCGAGCCGGTCGTCGTCCCGCCGGGACAGAAGGACGGTCACCTCAAGCTGACCGAGGCTCGCCACCCCCTGCTGGGGGACAAGGCCGTGCCCTTCTCGGTGGAAATCGGGCGAGACTTCAATATTTTAGTCATCACCGGCCCCAACACCGGCGGCAAGACGGTGACGCTGAAGACCATCGGCCTCCTCAGTCTGATGACCCAGGCGGGCCTGCCCATTCCCGCCGCGCCGGAAAGCCAGCTGCCCCTCTTTGACAGCGTCTACGCCGATATCGGCGACGAGCAGTCCATCGAGCAGACCCTCTCCACCTTCAGCTGGCACATGGGCAACATCGTGCGCATTATCCGGGGGGCCGCCGGCCACAGCCTGGTATTGCTCGACGAGCTGGGCACCAGCACCGACCCCGCCGAGGGCTCGGCCCTGGCCCGGGCCGTCCTGCGTCATTTCCTTTCCCGCGGGACGCTGACGGTGGCCACCACCCATTTCAGCGACCTCAAGGCCTTCGCCCACGCCACGGTGGGGCTGGAGAACGCCTCGCTGGAGTTCGACCCGGCCACGCTGGCGCCCACCTATCACCTCACCGTCGGCATCCCCGGCGGCTCCAACGCCATGGCCACGGCGGCACGCCTGGGCCTGCCCCCGGAGATTATCGCCGACGCCAAGGGCATGCTGGCCGAAGGCTCGCAGGAGCTGGAAAACCTGCTGGCCAACCTGATGGCGGAAAAGCAAAAAACCGCATCCTTGCAGGCCGGGCTCAAGACCCAGCAGGATGAGCTGGCCCGGCACAATCAAGAGCTAGAGAAAGAGATAAAACAGCTCCAGGGCGAGGAACGGCTGGCCATCCAGGAGGCCCGCGATAAAATCGTGCGCGAGGCCGCTGAGCTGCACAAGGAAATCCGCCAGGCGGCCGCCGACCTGCGTAAGGAGAAGAGCGCCGCCAGCCTCAGGGAGGCGCGGCAGGCCCTGGCCTCGGTGCGCGAGCGGATTGACCACCCCGACTGGCAGCCCCACGTGGCCGACCTCTCGCCGGACGAGGCCGATGTTATCCAGCCCGGCGATACGGTACGCCTCAAGGACGCCGGCATGACGGCCACGGTGCTGGCGGTGCTGGCCGACACTCAAGAGGTAGAGGTGCAGGCGGGCCGCACCAAGATGCGCCTCAATCTGGCTGGCGTCGTCAAGACGGCGGCTCCAGAGACACCCCCTCCGGCGGGCACGCAGCCGGCCGCCCCGGCGGTAGCTCAGCAGCTTGACCTGCGCGGCAAGCGCGCCGACGAAATTGAGCCGGAACTGGACATGTACCTCGACGACGCCACCCGGGCGGGGCTGGCCGAGGTGCGTATCATCCACGGCATCGGCACCGGCACGGTACGCCAGATTGTGCGCGAGTTCCTCGCCAACCACCCCCTGGCCAAGTCTTTCCGGGCCGGGGAGCGCGATGAAGGTGGCGACGGGGCCACGGTGGTGAAGCTATGACCGCCGCGCCCCAGAAACGCGTCTACACCCGCGACCGCATGCTGGCCTGGCTGGATAGCCTGGAAGCGGGCTCGTCCGCCGGTCACGTCACCGTCTCGCTCAAGGCCGGCGCCACGCTGGAAGACATCAAGGGCCACCTCAAACACCTGCCCGCCCGGCCGGAGGCCATCGGCACCTGCGAATACCACGCGGGAAAATCGCACAGCGGCGCCATCGCCGTGTTCGGCCCGGAGGAACAGGGTTTCCTCATCCAGCCGCCCTTCCCGGTCACCGAGTCCTGCATCACCCCGGAGATAGACGTCAAGACCCTCCGGGACATGCTGGCGCACGATTACCTGGTCGGCTTCATTTTGGTGCGCCTGGGGGCCTTCGCCGTCGGTGTGGCCAGAGGCGATAAGCTCGTTACCAGCAAGGTCGGCACCGGCAACGTCCACGGCCGCCACCGCCAGGGCGGCTCGTCGGCGCACCGCTTCGAGCGCCACCGGGACAAGCAAATCGAGTATTTCATCACCCGCCTCTGCCAGCACGCCCGCGAGCAGCTGGAGCCGCACATGAAGCAGCTGGATTACCTCGTCTTCGGGGGCTCCAAGGAAGCCATCGTGACCGCCCGTCAACAGTGCGATTTCATCGCCAGGCTGAAAACACCCCGGCTCCCGCCCCAGCTCGATATCCCCGACCCGCGCCAGCCCGTCCTCAAGACGGTGGTCAGGGACATCTGGTCCAGCACCGTCTACGAGTTCCGCGAGGACGATTAGAGCGTTTTGAATAACGCCACCGCCGCCGACAACACCTCGCCGGTGGCCTCCTCGAAGCGCAGCTGGGCGTACTCATCGTAAGGGGTCTCCCCCTGGTTGATGATGACCAGTTTCGCCCCCACCTCCAGGGCCACCCGGGGCATGTCCGCCGCCGGGTAGACCACCAGCGACGACCCCGCCACGACGAAGAGGTCGCAGCGGCGCGAGTGTTCGTAAGACTCGCTCAGGTCTTGCTCCGGCAGTGCGTCGCCGAAGTTCACCACCGTCGAGACCAGGTCGCCGCCGCAGAGGGGGCACTCCCGCTCGCCCTCGACTCTGTCCATCTTGAAACCGCACCCTTCGCAGCGCACCTTGGTGAGGTTGCCGTGCAGCTCGGCTAGCTTCTCGGGGTCAATGCCGGACCTGAGGTGCAGGTTATCGACGTTCTGGGAGATGAGGTAGGCCAGCCTGCCCAGCTCTTGCAGCTCGGCGATAGCGCGGTGGCCGGCATTGGGTGCGGCGGCGGTGAAGTCCTGGCGTGGGGTGGACAGGCCCTTGTCGCGGCGCGTCCAGAGGCCGTCCGGGCCGCGGAAATCACGCAGGCCGGACTCGGTGGAGATACCGGCGCCGGTGAAGACGACCAGATACTTAGCATCTTTTATCCAGCGCGCCAGGGTGGCGATTCTTGCTTCCAGGTCAGCCATACACTTTTATAATATCGCCAGCCGCGGTCTCGGTCAATTTTGCCCCCGCCCCTCCCCTTTGCGGAGTTATCTATTCCCACCCTGGCCACCCTCGCGGCAGCCGCGGCTTAACCCGCGTGATAAACCCGAATGCCCCGGGGTGGGTTGGGCGGGAAAACAAGACATGGCGGGGTGGAGAAAGGCGGGGCTTTAAATCCCCCTACCCCATCTTTTTCAGCGCCTCGCGGAACATATCCCGGTGGTGCTTCTCCCGCTCGAAGGCGATGCGGAAGCTCTCGGCGGCTTCGTGGCGGCCCTCCTTTTCGGCCTCCTCAATGAACTTGGGATACATCGACATGATTTCCAGGCTCTCGCCCTCGGCCGCTTCCCGGAGATTGTCCCGCGTTCCCCGCACCACGTTGAGCGCCTTGAGGTGGCTCAGGGCATGAATTACCTCGGCGCCGGCCGCCTCGCGGAAGAGCTGGGCAATCTCCACGTAGCCCTCCTCCAGGGCCCGGTGGGCGTACTCCAGATACTCGATGTTGGTCTGGCTCTCGTCGGCAAAGGCTATCTTTAAGTTATCATCCGTGGCTGTCATGTTCATCCCCCTCCCGCTGCCGTGACGGCAGCTCGTAGACTTTCCCCAGCGACGCACCGCCGACCGCGTAAGCGCAGGTCAGGCGGCTGTGGCACTCCTTACAGTCGGCCGAGCCGATTTCGACCTCTTTGAGCTTGCCCTGGCGCACCAGCGTCGCCAGCATCCCCTCCAGGGCGCTCCGCTCCACGTCCAGCTTTCGGGCTAGCTCGCTCAGGTCCAGCGGCCCGCCCTCTTCCCGGAATGCCTTTAGTATTTCGTTAAGCATAACATCCTCGCGTCTATCATTATATAAACAGCCGGCCTATCTGGTAAATCAGCGTGGCCACTACCCAGCCCAGCACGAAGGTATAGGCTATCGTAAAGAGCGTCCATTTCCACGAGCCGGTCTCCCGTTTGATGGTGCCGATGGCGGCCACGCAGGGGGTGTAGAGCAGTATCATCGTCATGAAGGCGAAGGCAATCAGCGGCGTCCAGCCCAGTTGCCCGCCCAGGACGGCGGCGAAACCGCCCGTCCCCTCGGCCCCGGCGAAGAGGGTGCCGAAGGCGCCCACAATCGTTTCTTTGGCCAGGATACCGAATATAAGTGCCACGGCCGGCTGCCACTGGCCGAACCCCGTCGGGGCGAAGACGGGGGCAATGGCCCGCCCGATATGCTCCAGCACATTGAAGTAGTTGAGCGCCCAGATGACGAGCACGGCCATGAAGATAATCGTGCCCGCCCGCGAGATGAAGGCCCAGCCGCGCTCCCAGACATGCGCCGCCACGCTGGCGATGGTGGGCAGGCGGTACGGCGGCAACTCCATGACGAAGTGGCCGCTCTCGCCGGGGACGAGTCGCTTGCGGAAGAGCCAGGCCAGCAGGATGGCCAACACCACGCCGATGGCGTACATCCCGAAGACCACCAGCCCTTGATTGGCGGTGAAGAAGGCCCCCGCCAGCAACGCGTAGACCGGCAGGCGCGCCCCGCAGGACATCAGCGGGGTTACCATGATGGTCACCAGCCGGTCGGACGGGTTTTCGATAGTGCGGGCCGACATGACGGCCGGCACGTTGCAGCCGAAGCCGAGTATCAGCGAGACAAAGGAGCGCCCGTGCAGGCCGATTTTATGCATTAATCTGTCCATGACGAAGGCCGCCCGCGCCAGGTAGCCGGTATCCTCCAGAATGGAGAGGGCGATATAGAGCAGAAATATCACCGGGATGAAGGCCAGCACCGCCCCCACCCCACCGATGACGCCGTCGGAGAGGAGCGAGCCCAGCCAGCCGGGCGATACCACCACCCGCGCCGCCAGCCAGCCCAGCCCGCTGTTGATGAGGTCGATGAGCGGGCCGGAGACGGTGAAGGTGAACTGGAAGACCCCGTAGAGAATGAGCAGGAAGAGAGGGATGCCCAGCCAGCGGTTGAGGACAAAACCGTCGATTCTATCGGTGGCCGTAACCTTGGCCACGGCGGGCTTGACGAGGACGTCCTTCATCAGCCCGCTGATGAAGCCGTAGCGGGCATCGGCGATGAGCGTTTCGGCGTCGTCGCCGTGGACTTTTCTTAAGTGCGCCAGGCTCTCGTCCCGGACGCGGATGATATCTTCACCGGGCAAAGGCTTATACCTGCCTGACTTTCTTGGTTATCTCCTTATCGTCTTCCAGCAGCTTGACAGCCAGCCAGCGCGGCGGGTAAGGGGTCGTCTCCGGCCGGGCGGCCAGCGCCTTTTCCAGCTTGACGATTTCCGCTTCCACGTCGTGGCCGTAGGGCAGAGTCATCCCCGCGGCGGGAAGATTGCCATCGGCCACGTCGAGGACGGTGGCCAGCAGCTCCTGAGTCCCCTGGTTGCGGGCGGCCACCATGGGCACCGCCGGAGCGCCCAGCAGCCGGGAGAGCCCCGCCACATCGATGCGGTAGCCGCGGGACTCGGCCACGTCCATCATGTTGAGGGCGATGACCACCCTGGCCCCCATCTCCAGGAGCTGTACGGTGAGGTAGATGTTGCGCTCCAGGTTGGAAGCGTCGACAACATCGACGACGACGTCGGGCCGCTCGTCGACGATAAAATCGCGGGCGATGACCTCATCCAGCGAGTAAGCCGTCAGGCTGTAGACGCCGGGGAGGTCGACGACGTTGATGCGCCGCCCCCGAAAGTTGAGGCGGCCTTCTTTCTTGGCCACCGTCACCCCCGGCCAGTTACCCACGTGCTGCCGCGCCCCGGTGAGGTTATTGAAGACCGTGGTCTTACCGGAGTTGGGGTTGCCCGCCAGGGCGATGGTTATATCCGCTGGCGCCGCCCGGCGCCCGGGCCGGTCGGGAACGCTATGGCAGGTCACCGGCTGACCCCCGGCGATGGATATTTAATCAACGAGTTCCGCTCCTTCCGGCCTGACGATTATCTTACCGGCCACGCCGCGCCCCAGTGCCAGCCGCGAGCCGCGTACCTCGATGACGACCTGGCCGGGCCGGCCGCTGGAGATAACGGTGACCGCCACCCCCGGCGTCAGCCCCAGGTCGGCCAGGCGGCGCTGCAGACCCCAGCCCGCCCGCACGGCGGCGACAACCACCCTCTCACCGGGAGCCGTCCGGGAGAGGATACCACCGGTCAGCTCCACCAGCACCTTTTCCGCCTCCTGCTTGCGCAGGGCCAGGTCGTAGCCCTTCACCTTAACCTGCACCGGATCCCCCAGGGGCGCCACCCGCTCCACGGCCACGGTGGCCCCGGGCACGACCCCCATATCCAGCAGGCGGCGGCGTATCTCGCCACTGCCGCCCACGCGTACAATCCGGCCGCTTTCCGACGGCATTAACTCGCTAAGCGGTTTTATCGTCATCTGATAGTCTTCTCCACGAGAAATTATAGCAGAGGCAAAAGCTTAAAGTCAAGGGTATCCTAATAATATTATTAGAGAGTCCTCTTTATAAACTTGACACGCCCGAATAATTGTGCTAAAGTTCTATTGATAGAGGTAATAGCCTCGGGAGAAAGTGTCTTGAGCCAGCTTACTGTAGAGGAATATCTAGAGTCCATCGGCGCGCTGGAGGAGCGGGAGAGCCCGGTCAGCACCTCGTCCATCGCACAGAGCATGGGGGTCACGCTGGCCTCGGTCAGCGAGATGCTGCGGCGCCTGGCGGCCAAGGGACTGGTCGAGCACACCCCCTACGGCGGTGCCTCCCTCACCGAGGCCGGCCGGCAGCGCTTCCTCAAGCTGACGCGGCGCCACCGCCTCTGGGAGGTCTTTCTCCACCGGCACCTCGGCATCGGCTGGGATGACGTCTACCGCCACGCCTGTGCCCTGGAGCACGCCACCGACGACCTCGTTGCCGACCGGCTGGCCGCCTTCCTGGAGAATCCCACGACCTGCCCCCACGGCAGCCCCATACCGGATAAGGACCTCCATCACGCCGCGACCCCCGGCATCACCCTGGCCAGCCTCGACGCGGGACAGTCGGCGCGGGTGGTCAATGTCATCGTCGAGTACAACGCCGACTTCCTGCGCTACCTGAGCGGCCTGGGTCTGACCCCCGGTGCGGCGGTCAAGGTGGTGGAGAAGGCGGACTACGACGGCACGCTGACCGTCGAGATTGATAGCAGCTCCAAGGCCATCGGGCGCGAGGCGGCCTCGCTCATCATGGTCAAGCCGCTTTAGGAATTTTTACCCCTCCCCCCTATCAGTGATATCTATTCCCACCCAAGCCACCCCTTGTCTTCCACGGCTTATCCCGTAGTTTTCCCCACCCCACCACCCTCCATCATCCCCGGCTTAGCCCGCAGTCTTACCCGCCCTATTTTTATTTAACACCCCAATATTAGGCTTGTTAACGTATTGCGCCCAACCTTGACAAGAGCGCAATGATGATGTATTACTATACCCAGAAAGTCTATGTATTAAAATAGCCAGCACCCCCTGATACCGGCAGCCCTGGCGGGAGACTGACTTCTTCATCACCACACTCGTAGTGGGGGCGTTGTACCATCGGTGGGTTATCGCTGACCAGGACGGAGGCAGTCAAATGGCAGTACAGATTATGAGCAAGACCATGTTGCGGGCCAAGCGCGAGCTGGGCGAAAGGATACTGGGGCGGGCGCTGGGGCTCCTGGGCGATAACCCCGAGAAAAACGCCAAGTACGTCCTCAGGGCCATCGACCATTTTATCGGCAACGACCCCAAGCGGGCCATCACCCGGGACTGGATTCACAACTGGCTGCGGGAAGGCGGGCCGGGGCGGGAGTGGTTGAGCCGCACCCTCAAGCACACGCACCCCAACGTGCGCCGCCGCTACATCGCGCGCATGTTTATCAGCATGTTCTTCCGTGACCACGAGGTCAACGAGCGCTGTATGCGCGAGCACGGCATCAACTCGCCGCACGTCATGCTCATCTCGCCGACGATGCGCTGCAACTATCGCTGCGAGGGCTGCTACGCCGCCTCCTACGAGCGCAAGGACGACATGCCCCCCGAGGTGTTCGACCGCCTCCTCAGCGAGGCCGAGGAGCTGGACATGAACTTCTTTATCCTCCTCGGCGGCGAGCCTTTTATCTACCCCGATTTACTAGACATCATCCGCCAGCACAAGCACTCCTTCTTCCAGATTTACACCAACGCCTCCTTCATCGACAAGGCCATGGCCAGGGAGCTGGTCAAGCTGGGCAACGTCGCCCCCCAGATAAGCATTAACGGCCCCGGCGAATACACCAACAAGGCCCGCATGCCGGGCGCCTTCGACAAGTGCGTCGAGGCGATGGATAACCTGCGCGAGGCCGGCTGTTGCTTCGGCTTCTCCACCCTGGTAACGAGCCACAACGTGGACGCCATCTGCGATGAGTCCTGGATTGACTTCCTCATCGAGAAAGGCGCCCTCTACGGCTGGTTCTTCCTCTATATGCCCATCGGCGGCGACCCCGACCCCAACCTCATGCCCACGCCGGAGCAGCGCAACAAGCTGCGCATCGCCATGCGGAAGTACCGCCAGACCAAGCCGATTATCCCCCTGGACTTCTGGAACGACGGGGTGCTCACCTGCGGCTGCATCTCCGGCGGCCGCGAGTACTTCCACATCAACCACCGCGGCGACGTGGAGCCATGCATCTTCAATCACTTCTCCACCCACAATATCTACGACTATTCGCTGATTGAGGCGCTGTCCTGCCCGTTCTTCAAGGAGTTCAAGGATGCCGCGCCGTTCTCCTACAACACCCTGCGCCCCTGCCCCATCATCGACCATCATGAGAAGGCCTGGGAAATCATCCAGAAGCACGGTGCCAAACCCACCCACGAAGGCGCCGAGAAGATGTATACCACCCTGTCCCCCCAGATGAAGGAGTATGCCGAGCGTGTCCGCCAGATTATGGACGATGTCTGGGACAGCGAGGACTACCACGAGTGGGGGCCGGTCTGGGGCTCGATGTGCGGCATACCACCGGAGCGCTACGAGCAGCGCCGCCGCGAGTACGAGATTTCACGGGGGCGGCAGCCGTAGGTAAAATATTTATGGCAACCCCTCCCCAACCGCACTTTTTTGTGGTATAATATCAGTTGAGTTTAAGTTTAGGTTATTACAAGCTCATAGTGGCCAAAATGGTTCCTAGTCAGGCATTGGATGACCCGAACTCTAACAAAAACTAAAGAGAGGAGGTCATCCAATGGCTTTCCAAGACAAAACACTCACCTGCTCCGACTGCGGCGCCACGTTCACCCATAGCGCCGAAGACCAGGAGTTCTTCCAGTCCAAGGGCTACGTCAACGAGCCCAAACGCTGCCCGGAGTGCCGCCAGGCCAGGAAGACCGAGCGCGGCTACGGCGCCCCCCGCCAGATGTTCCCCGCCGTTTGCGCCGAGTGCGGCCAGAACACCGAAGTCCCCTTCCAGCCCCGCGGTGACAAGCCGGTCTACTGCAGCGATTGCTTCCGCAAAATCCGCCCCAACCGCTAAGTAAGGCGAAACTATGTGTCACGTCCGGGTACGGGCAACCGGCCCGGGCGTGATTTTTTGTATCCCTTTGCCTCTCCGGGCCGTTTGTCGTACAATGAAGGCCGGGCAACCTGCCCCAGGGAGGGACGCAATGGCCCGCAAGCAAGGCAAGCGCTGGGACTTCTCCGGTCTCAAGGCGATTTTCCTCAACTGCACCCTGAAAAAATCTCCCGAGCTTTCCCATACCGAGGGGCTGATGAACATCCCCCGCCGGGTGATGACGACCCACGGCGTAAGCGTGGAAATCATCCGCCCGGTGGACTATAACATCGCCCACGGCGTCTACCCGGACATGACTCAATATGGTTGGCAACAGGACGACTGGCCCAAGTTATACCAGAAGGTACTTGCTGCCGATATCCTCGTCGTCGGCACGCCGATATGGCTCGGCGACAAGTCCTCGGTATGCACCCAGACCATCGAGCGGCTCTACTCGTCGTCGGGAGACCTCAATGACAAGGGGCAGTACGTTTACTACGGGCGTACCGGCGGCTGCGTCATCACCGGCAACGAGGACGGGGCCAAGCACTGCGCCATGAACATCCTCTATTCCTTACAGCACCTGGGCTATACCATCCCCCCGCAGGCCGACGCCGCCTGGGTCGGCGAGGCCGGGCCGGGCCCCTCCTACCTTGACCCCGGTTCCGGCGGGCCGGAGAACGACTTTACCAACCGCAACGCCAACTTCATGGCCTGGAACCTGATGCACCTGGCCATGGCCATCAAGGACATGGGGGGCATCCCCGCCCACGGCAACCAGCGGTCGGCCTGGGAAGCGGGCTGCCGCCCCGACCACCCCAACCCCGAGTACCGCTAGTCCCCTACCAGATGCCCGGCAGCAGGGCCTTGCGCCCCGGCGGGTAATCGGGGAAATGCTCCCGGTACCAGCGGTGGTTGGCCCGCGCCCGCGGGGCGAGATTGGCCACTGTCCAGAAGGCAAAGAGCAGCCCCGGCAGCGACCACGTCGCCAGGGCCCAGCCGGCCCAGATGACCATTTCCCCCAGGTAGTTGGGGCTGGATATCCAGCGGTAGCACCAGTCGTCGGGGACTTTGTAGTCCGACTCGCCGGGTCGCCGCAGCGAGCGCAGTATCAGGTCGGCACGGCGGTTGATGACGAAGCCGGTAATGAAAACCAGCCCCCCGATGATGAAGCGCGGGTCGGTAAGCCAAGTGTCGGCGTAGCCCCCGGAGAAGGTAAAGATGTAGCGGCCGTTGAGATAGGCGTTGACCAGGTTGAAAATC
>DAOULO010000025.1:0-4745 GCA_034420195.1 Dehalococcoidales bacterium | reverse complement strand
AGGGCAACCCCAGCAGTTCCAGCAGGTGTCTGCCGTCTTAGTCGGTTCGCGCCGTTGTGATAATTGATATTTCCACGCCGCGTACTTTGTCAATCTTGTCGTAATCTATCTCCGGGAAAAGTATCTGCTCCTTGAGCCCCAGGGTGTAGTTGCCGCGGCCGTCGAAGGCGTCCGGCGAGACCCCCTGGAACTCGTGGGTGCGGGGGAGCACCGCGTTGACCAGCTTATCGAGGAAATCGTACATGCGCTCGCCGCGGAGGGTCACCTTGAGCCCGATGGGCATGCCCTCGCGGAGGCGGAAGGCGGCGATGGACTTTTTGGCGCGGGTGGTGAGCACGCGCTGCCCGGAGATGGCCACCAGGTCGGCCTCGGCAGCCTCCAGGGCCTTGGCGTTGGCGATGGCCTCGCCCAGGCCGATGTTGAGCACGATTTTCTCCAGCCTGGGCGCCTGCATGATATTTTTGTACCCGCAGAGCTCTAGCAGCCGGGGCACCACCTCTTGCCGGTATTTTTCTTTGAGTCGGGCCATTTTAATCAATCACCTCGCCGCAGGCGCGGCAGAACCGCACCCGGCGGCCGTCCTCCAGCTTGCGGTAGCCGATGCGCGCCGGCTTGTTGCACTTATTGCACACCAGCATGACGTTGGAGATGTGCAGGGGCGCTTCCAGGTCGATGATGCCGGCCTGGCGCACCGCCCCCCGGGCCTTGGAGTGTTTCTTAATAAAATTAATGCCCTCGACGATTATCTGCTGCTGGCGCGGGTAGGCGAAGCGCACCTTGCCCCTTTTGCCGCGCTCCTTCCCGGCAATCACCAGCACGTTATCGTCTTTCTTAATCTTCATCTTATTGCCTCTATAATACCTCGGGGGCCAGGGAGATAATCTTGGTGTAGTTCTTATCGCGCAGCTCCCGCGCCACCGGCCCGAAAATGCGCGTGCCCTTGGGCTCGTTCTTGTCGGTCAGAATGACGGCGGCGTTCTCGTCGAATTTAATGTACGAGCCGTCGGGACGGCGGTAGGGGTGGGCGGAGCGCACGATGACGGCCCGCACCACGTCGCCCTTCTTGGTGCCGGCGTTGGGGATGGCGCGCTTTACCGAGGCCACCACGATATCGCCGACGTAGGCGTACCTGCGCCGCGTGCCGCCGAGCACGTTGATGCACATGATTTCGCGGGCGCCGGTGTTATCGGCCACCTTGAGGCGGCTCTGCATCTGTATCATATCCGTCTCACCGTACCCCTAGCTGGTAATCTCCTCCGGTTTGATATCGGCCACTTCGCCTTTGACGACAATCTCGGCCACCCGCCACCGCTTGTTCCGGGAGAGGGGGCGGGTCTCCACGATGCGCACCGTATCGCCGACCTTGCTCTGGTTCTTGGCGTCGTGGGCGTAGTATTTCGTCACGCGGCGGATGGTCTTGTTGTAGAGCGGGTGGCGCTTGGGGGTATCCACCGCCACGACCACGGTCTTGTCCATTTTATCGCCGACGACTTTGCCCAGTCGCTGCTTACGTTTCTCTGCCATACCTGCCTACCTTATCTCCAGTTGTCTTTCGGTGAGGAGCGTCTTGAGCCGGGCAATCTTTTTGCGGACCCGCCGCACCTCGCGGTGGTTCACCAGCTGCTTGGTGGCTAGGCGGAAGCGCAGGTTGAAAAGCTCCTGGTGCGATTCCTCCAGTTGCTTGTTCAGTTCTTCGGTACCGAGGTCTCGGAATTCCTTTAGCTTCATTTTCCCGGCTCCCTATCCGGCCGCCTCCGTGCCCACTGCGGTGGTCTCCCGCAGGATGAAGCGCGTCTTCAGCGGCAGCTTGTGCGAGGCCAGGCGGATGGCCTCCTTGGCCACGTCCTCGCCGACCCCGGCCATCTCGAAGATGACGCGCCCGGCCCTGACGACGGCCACCCAGTGGTCCGGGGCGCCCTTGCCGCTGCCCATGCGCGTCTCCGCCGCCTTCTTGGAGACGGGCTTATCGGCGAAGACGCGTATCCACACCTTGCCGCCGCGGCGGATGTGGCGGGTGATGGCGCGCCGCGCCGCCTCTATCTGGGCGGCGGTCAACCAGGCCGATTCCAGGGCCTGCAGGCCGTAGTCCCCAAAGCCGATAACGTTGCCGGTCTGGGCCTTGCCCCGGCGGCGGCCCCGCTGGGCCTTGCGATATTTAACGCGCTTGGGCTGCTGCATGCTAGGACTCTTCCTTTACAGCGGCCTTCTTGGTCTTTTTGGGCGCCGCCTTTTTGGCCGCGGGTTTGGCGATCTTCTTCTCTGCGGCGGCGGTTTTGGCCTTGGCCGCCTTCTTCTCTGGCGCTTTGGCCGTTGCCTTCTTGGCCGCCGCTTTGGCGGGTTTTTCCTTTACCGCGGCGGCCGCCTTCGGCTCCGTCTTTTTCGCCGCCGGTTTGGTCGCGGTCTTCTTGGCCGCCGGTTTGGCGGGTTTCTCTTTAACCTCGGTGGCCGGAGCGGGCGCCGCCGCCTTCGTGGTTTCGGCCGGCTTTTCCTCCGCTACGGGGGCGGGTGCGGCTTCGGCCTCGGCAGGCTTCTCTTCGGCAGGTTTTTCCTCGGTGGCCGCCGGGGCGGCTTCGGCTACAGGCGCGGCGGTTTTTTCCTCAACTGCCGGGGCGGGTTTTTCTTCAGCGGCCGCTGGTGCGGCCGCCGCTTCGGCGGCCTCGGCCACGGGTTCTGCTTCGGCTGTTTCCGCCTCGGCGGGCGTCTCTTCAACCTCCGGCACTTTCAGCTCCGGCAGGATTTGTCCTTTGTAAATCCAGACCTTGACGCCAATGCGCCCCAGCGTGGTGTGCGCCTCGGTGAAGCCGTAATCAATGTCCGCCCGCAGGGTATGCAGGGGTACCTGCCCCTGGTGCGAGGTCTGCCGCCGGGCGATTTCGGAGTTGCCCAGCCTTCCGGCGCAGCTTATCTTGATACCCTGGGCCCCGGCCTGAATGGTGCGGAAGATGGCCTGTTTCACGGCGCGCCGGTAGGCCACGCGGCGCTCGATTTGCTCGGCTACCGAGCGGGCCACCAGGTAGGCGTCCAGCTCCGGCTGGCGCACCTCCTGGATGTTGAGGCGTATCTTCTTCCCGACGAGGGCCTCCAGGTGCTGGCGCATCTCGTCGACGCGCTGGCCGCCCCGCCCGATGACGATGCCGGGGCGGGCGGTGTAGAGCGTGATGGTGATATCCTTGGCCTGGCGGTCGATTTCAATCAGCGAGATACCCGCCTCGCGGTACTTGCGCTTTATCTCTTCCCGCAGCTGGTTGTCTTCCTGGACAAACTCGGCGTAGTGCGCCTCGCTGTACCACTTGGACTGCCAGTCTCGGATGACCCCGAGACGGAAACCTGTCGGGTGAACTTTATGACCCAATTATCCCTCCTGCTCGGCAATGATAACCGTAATGTGGCTGGAGCGCCTCTTATAGGGGCTGGCCCGCCCCCGCGAGCGCGGCCGGTAGCGGCGCATGCTGCGCGCCTCATCGACAAAGATGCGGACGACCCTGAGGTCGGCGGGGTCCATCTGGTAGTTGGTTTCGGCGTTGGCCACGGCCGACTTGACCAGCTTGGCCACGACCGCCGCCTTGGGCGTCGGCGTGAACTGGAGCAGCGTCAGCGCCTCGTCCACCATCTTACCCCGCACCATGTCCACCAGCGGGCGTACCTTGCTGGCGGGCAGGCCGGTATCTTTGGCGATGGCTCTTACTTCCACTTTAAATTACACCTGTCATCAGGTTATTTTATCGCTTTCTGACCTGGGTGGTCTTCTCCTCCCCCCGGGCCACGTGCCCCCGGAAGGTGCGCGTGGGGGCGAACTCGCCCAGCTTGTGGCCGACCATGTTCTCATTGACATAAATAGGCACGTGGCGGCGGCCGTCGTGGACGCCGATGGTCAGCCCCACCATGTCCGGCAGGATGGTCGAAGACCGTGCCCAGGTCTTGATGACCGTCTTCTGGCCGGAGCGGATGGCGGCCTCCACCTTCTTGCTCAGTTTTTCGCTGACGGCCGGGCCTTTTTTGGTTGACCTTGACATACTACCTCGCTAAATGCCTATTTCCCGCGGCGTTTCACAATCATTCGGTCGGAGGCCTTGGGCTTGCGTGTCTTGTAGCCCAGGGCCGGTTTGCCCCAGGGAGTCTTGGGGCCGGGCATGCCCACCGGGGAGCGGCCCTCGCCGCCGCCGTGGGGGTGGTCGCGCGGCGTCATCGCCGAGCCGCGCACCGTCGGGCGCCAGCCCAGGTGCCGCTTGCGGCCGGCCTTGCCCAGGGTGATGTTCTGGTGCTCAACGTTGCCGAGCTGCCCCACCGTGGCCAGGCAGCCGCTGCGCACCCGCCGCAGCTCGCCGGAGGGCAGGCGCAGCAGTACGTACTCGCCCTCTTTGGCCATGAGCTGCGCCGAAGCGCCGGCGCTGCGCACCATCTGGCCGCCCTTGCCGGGTATCATCTCAATGTTATGTATCTCCGTGCCGGAGGGCATCTGGCTCATCGGCAGGGCGTTCCCCGGCCGGATTTCGGCCTTCTGGCCGGACATAATCGTATCGCCCACCTTGAGCCCCAGCGGGGCCAGGATGTAGCGCTTCTCGCCGTCGGCGTAGAAGATGAGGGCGATACGCGCCGAGCGGTTAGGATCGTACTCGATGGCGGCGACGCGACCCGGCACGTTCGTCTTGTCCCGCTTGAAGTCGACGATGCGCAGGTTGCGCTTTTCACCGCCGCCCCGGTGGCGGATGGTTATCTTGCCCCGGAAGTTGCGGCCGGCCCGCTGC
>DAOULO010000024.1:0-25273 GCA_034420195.1 Dehalococcoidales bacterium | reverse complement strand
CCGCCATGGAGGATGTCATGGCCTCGCTGACAGCCAGCGGCCTGGCCGCCGAGGATATCCAGACGCAGTACTTCACCATCTCGCAGCGCACGCGCTGGAGCGATACCAGCAATGAGGAAATCGTCGTCGGCTACCGGGTGAGCAACCTGGTGACGGTCAAAATCCGCGCCATTGATAACGTGGGCAGCATCATCGACGACGTCGTTACCGCCGGGGGCGACCTCATCCGCATCAACGACCTCAGCTTCACCGTGGAAGACCCTTCGGACTACTACGACGAGGCCCGCCAGCTGGCCACGGCCGACGCCCTGGCCAAGGCCCAAAAGCTGGCCGAGCAGACCGGCGTGGAACTGGGCGACCCCACCTACGTCTCCGAGAGCGCCTACACGCCTTCGGTCTACAGCGGTCTGGTCTACGGACTCGGCGAGATGGCCGTACCCGCTCCCACCGTCGTGACGCCCACCAGCCCGGGGCAGGTGCAGGTAACGCTGACGGTGCAGGTAGCCTACGCCATCAAATAAAGGCTTGATTGCGCTTACCTTATGGCAAGTGTTACAATGACAGTACGGGAATTTATCCCGTGAAAGGGTGAGACGTGTTCACCGGAATCGTTCAGGAAGTCGGCACCGTCCGCGCCGTGACCGGCCAGAAGCTAACGATAGCGGCCGGTAAGATAACCGCCGGGCTGGAACTGGGCGGCAGCATCGCCGTCAACGGCGTTTGCCTGACGGTGACCGAAGGCGATGACCGGACTTTTACCGTGGAGGTCATGCCGGAGACCCTCCGGCAGACCAACCTGGGGGCGCTACGCCCCGGCGAGGCGGTGAACCTGGAGCGGCCGCTGCCGCTGGGCGGCGAGGTCGGTGGGCACCTGGTGCAGGGGCACATTGACGGCACCGGCCGGGTGGCCGCGATAACCAAAGAGGGTGAGGCGCTGCGAATGCATTTTACCGCCCCATCCGAAATCATGGGCTACATCGTGGACAAGGGATTCGTCGCCGTGGACGGCGTCAGCCTGACGGTGACCGAGCGGGACGCCGAATCGTTCGGTGTCGCCGTCGTCGGCTTCACC
Source organism: Dehalococcoidales bacterium (assembly GCA_034420195.1). Lineage (GTDB taxonomy): Bacteria > Chloroflexota > Dehalococcoidia > Dehalococcoidales > RBG-16-60-22 > DAOUEH01. The sequence continues at coordinate 24,201 of DAOULO010000024.1, read as the reverse complement.
CGCGCGAATACGATACTGGCCTCGCGAAAAATCGGCGATACCGTCAACCTGGAGGTGGACATCATCGGCAAGTACGTGGCCGCCCTCAGCCGGGCGGAGTCGGGCGGCCTCACCGCCGCCTTTCTGGAGGAGCACGGCTTCGCCGTCAACTGACCCCCGAGGAGAGCAACTTATGGCACTGGCAACTATCCCTGAAGCTATTGAAGATATCAAAAACGGCCGGTTCGTCATCGTCATCGATGACGAAGACCGCGAGAACGAGGGCGACCTGGTCATGGCCGCCGAGAAGGTCACCCCGGAGGCCATCAACTTTATGGCGACCTACGGCCGCGGCCTCATCTGCATGCCCGTCACCGGCGAGCGGCTCGACGAGCTCAAGATACCCATGATGGTCTCCAATAATACTTCCAAGTTCACCACGCCTTTTGCCGTGGCCGTGGAAGCCCGCGAAGGGACCACTACCGGCATCTCGGCGGCGGACCGGGCCAGGACGGTACAGGTCATGGTAGACCCCGAGACCAAACCGGAAGACATACTGATGCCGGGGCACATGTTCCCCCTGCGCGCCCGCGAAGGCGGCGTGCTGGTGCGGGCGGGCCAGACCGAGGCCACCGTGGATTTAGCCCGGCTGGCCGGGCTGAAGCCGGCCGGAGTGCTCTGCGAGATTATGAACGAGGACGGCACCATGGCGCGGCTGCCGCAGCTGGAAAAAATCGCCCGGCAACACGGGTTAAAAATCATCAGCGTGGCCGACCTCATCGCCTACCGCTACCGCCACGAAAAGCTGGTGCAGCGCGTCGCCGAGGCCAGGCTGCCCACGCCCTACGGCGAGTTCACCGTCATCGCCTACAAGAGCCGCACCGACCCCGACGAGCACCTGGCCCTGGTGCTGGGCGACGTAGCCACCGACGATCCGGTGCTGGTGCGGGTGCACAGCCAGTGCCTCACCGGCGACGTCTTCGGCAGCCTGCGCTGCGACAGCGGCGACCAGATAAAGATGGCCATGCAGCGAATCGCCGGGGAAGGCCGCGGCGTCGTCCTCTACCTGCGGCAGGAAGGCCGGGGCATCGGCATCCACAACAAGATAAAGGCCTACGCCCTCCAGGACAAGGGCCTGGACACCGTCGAGGCCAATATCTCCCTCGGCTTTGAGCCCGACCAGCGCGATTACGGCATCGGCGCGCAGATACTGGCCGACCTGGGCATCCGCAACATGCGCCTCCTCACCAACAACCCCAAGAAGATGAGCGGGCTGGCCAGCTACGGGCTGACCATCACCGAGCAGATACCCCTTACCACCGAACCCAATCCGCACAACCGCCGCTACCTTAGCACCAAGCAGAAAAAGATGGGGCACCTGCTGAAGATATCCGAAGGCCCGGACGACCTGAAGACGGGCCAAAACTAAACCAGGCAAGGAGAGAGCCATGAGCAAGAACTACGAGGGCAATTTACTGGGGAAGGGACTGAAATTCGGGGTGGTTGTCTCGCGTTTCAACGAGTTTTTCAGTAAGAAGCTGCTGGAGGGGGCCCAGGACGCCCTGCGGCGCCACGGCGTGGCCGAGACCGATGTCGCCGTCGCCTGGACGCCCGGCTCCTTCGAGATACCCCTGATTGCCCAGAAGATGGCCGCATCCAAGCAGTACGACGCCGTTATCTGCCTGGGGGCGGTTATCCGCGGCGGCACGCCCCACTTCGACTACATCGCCGCCGAGGTCACCAAGGGCATCGCCAAGATAAACCTGGATACCGGCGTACCCGTCATCTACGGGGTCATCACCACCGATACCCTGGAGCAGGCCGTGGAGCGCTCCGGCTCTAAGGACGGCAACAAGGGCTTCGACGCCGCCGTATCCGCCATCGAGATGGCCAATCTGGTCAAGGCGCTGGGCTAGTCGACTTTATAGACGGTATCGCCGCGCCGCACCCGGTCGGGGACCTTGATGCCCACGGACTGGCCCTTCTTGGCCTCACTGACGTCAACGTTGTCAATCTGCATCGAGGCCACTTCCATCTCGATATCCGTGGTATGCCCGTGGATGTGAATCTTGTCCCCCACCTTAAGCGTGCCGGTCATGTCAATCCCGGCCACCACCGGGTGGGCGAAGAAGTCCATGACCTTGCCCACTTCTTTCTCGGCCATCCTGCTCACCCCCTTTACAGCGATTCCGGAGATGCCCCGGCTTCGTAATCAGGATTATACCCCGCACTCTGGGATAAATCAATAATCAATTCCTTGTTATCTATTCCCACCCAGGCCCCGCTTACGCTGAAGCTTCAGCGGGCGGGCCGCCTTCGGGGCAGCCACGGCTTAGCCCGCAGATACCACTCCTTTACCCCTACCACCTCTCTTTTTTGACATCTAACCCCGCCAGCGCCTATAATAGACCTGATTTTATCCCCGTGAGGAGATAATCTTGGCCAAGAAAGAAGAAGCGGCGGCGACCGGCGACAGCCTGGCGGCGGAGGTAACGCGACTCGCCAAGCGCATTGATGTCCTCGATGACCGCCTGGATAATATCGACTCCATCGTCTCGGCCGTCGCCGAAAGGGTCATGCAGCAGCCGATTACCTTCAGCGTTACCTGTTCCAAGTGCGGCCAGCGTATCGAAGTCGCCCTCATCGGTAAGGAGAAGCCGAGCCGGTAACTAATATTATGTAAATAATCTCCCTACCGGCCCGGCCGCGGCTATCACGGGAAAATCCCCCGGCAGCAAGAGCAAGAGGAGGCACCTATGGCAATAGCGGCTAGAATCAACCAGACCAAGCTGGACATCTTCCGGTGGCGTTACGCGCTAACCGTCCCCCGGAAACTGGCCCTCTCCCTGGCCATGGCGGCCGTCGTCGGTCTGCTCGCCCAGGCCAGAATCCCCCTGCCCTGGAGTCCCGTACCGATAACGGGGCAGACCTTCGGCGTGCTCCTGGCCGGCGTCCTGCTGGGGTCATGGTGGGGAGGCGTCAGTCTGGTCATCTACGCCGCCCTGGGCATTGCCGGCGTCCCCTGGTTCCAGGGCTTCAGCGGCGGGCTGGCCTATCTGGCCGGGCCCACCGGCGGCTATGTCATCGGCTTTATCCTAGCCGCCCTTTTCCTGGGCTATTTCACCGATAAGTACGTCCGCTCGCGGAGCTTCCTCAGCATGCTGGGGCTGATGCTCTTCGCCAACTTCATCCTCATCTACGGCCCCGGCCTCCTACAGCTGGGGCTCTGGGTCAACCTGGTGAACGGCCAGCCGGTCGCCTTCGGCGGTCTGCTCGCCATGGGGGCGCTCCCCTTCATTGCCGGCGATATCACCAAGGCCGTCGCGGCGGCCCTCATCGCCAGGGCCATCACGCCCAAAGCATCTTACGGCAAAGAGGTGGACGGCGACAAGTGGGCCCGGTGGCGCCTGCCCTGATAGCGGCCCGATTGCGCCCGTAGCTGGGGGCTGATATAATTAACGCGTGGAAAACCCCGATAAACTGGAAATAATGCGCCATTCGGCGGCGCACGTCATGGCCGAGGCGGTGCTGGTCCTCTTCCCGGAGGCCAAGTTCGGCATCGGCCCGGCCATCGAGAACGGCTTTTACTACGACTTCGACCTGCCCCGCCCGCTCACGCCGGAAGACCTGCCCGTCATCGAGGCCAAGATGAGGGAAATCGTGAAAGCCGACCTGCCCTTTACCCGCCGCGAGATTAGCAAGGCCGAGGCCCGCAAGCTCTTCGCCGACCAGCCCTACAAGCTGGAGCTACTGGAAGAAATCCCCCAAGGCGAGACGGTCAGCATCTACGAGCAGGGTAACTTCACCGACCTCTGCCGCGGCCCGCACCTTAAATCCACCGGCCAGATCAAGGCCTTTAAGCTGGTCAACACCGCCGGGGCCTACTGGCGCGGCAACGAGCGCTTCCCCATGCTGCAGAGGATTTACGGCCTGGCCTTCGATAGTGAGAAGGAACTGGAAAATCACCTGGCCCTGGTGGAGGAGGCCAAAAAACGCGACCACCGTAGATTAGGTAAAGAGCTCGACCTCTTCTTGATGCCCGAGGAAATCGGCGGCGGGCTGGTTATCTACACCCCCAAGGGCGGACGCATCCGCACCGTGGCGGAGGACTTCTGGCGCCAGGAGCACTACGCCAACGGCTACGAAATCCTCTACACGCCGCATATCGGCCTGAGCAAGCTGTGGGAAATCAGCGGCCACCTCGACCACTACGCCGAGAATATGTATTCGCCCATCACCATCGACGAGCAGGAGTTCTACCTTAAACCGATGAACTGCCCGTTCCATATGCTCGCCTATAAGTCCCAGATAAGGTCGTACCGCGATTTGCCCATGCGCTGGGCGGAGCTGGGCACCGTTTATCGCTACGAACGCAGCGGAGTATTGCTGGGTCTGTTGCGGGTAAGAGGGTTTACCCAGGACGATGCCCATATTATCTGCACGCCGGAGCAGATGAACGACGAGATTGCCGAGGTGCTGCGTTTCTCGCTGTATATGCTGCGGACTTTCGGCTTCCAGAAGTTCAAGGTATATCTCTCCACCCGCCCCGAAGGCTCTATCGGTACCGAGCGGATGTGGCTGGATGCCCAGGAGGCCCTGCGCCGCGTCATCGAGGAGAGTAAACTGCCGTTTGAGGTCGACGAGGGGGGCGGGGCTTTCTACGGCCCCAAGATAGACATCAAGATTGAAGATGCTCTGGGACGCGAGTGGCAGGCGACCACCATCCAGTTCGACTTTAACGAGCCGGAGCGGTTCGACATGGTATACATCGGCCCCGACGGACAGGAGCACCGGCCCTACATGATTCACCGCGCCCTGCTCGGCGCCTGGGAGCGCTTCTTCGGCCTCCTCATCGAGCACTACGCCGGGGCCTTCCCGGTGTGGCTGGCGCCGGTACAGGTCAAGGTCATCCCCGTGGCCGACCGCCACAACGACCACGCCGCCAAAATCTGCGCCGAGATGAAAAAGCGCGGCATCCGCGCCGAATCGGACGACCGCTCCGAGCGGATGAACCAGAAAATCCGTCAGGCGCAGCTGGAGAAGATACCCTACATGATTATCGTCGGCGATAAGGAGATTGAGAGCAACTCCGTCGCGGTGCGCTGCCGCAGCGGCGAGCAGCTGCCCGCGCAACCGCTTAAGGACTTCATCAAGCGCATTACTAAAGAAATCGCGGATAAGACTATAGGGTAATCTTTCTCCGCCCCAGGAACTCAACCAGTTGATTTCTAGGCGTGAATGTGATATAGTTTAGGTTCGTAGGATACCTGTACCCGGAGGAGGCTAGAAGGGACATAATTAAACAACTACGCGTCAACGAGCGGATAATCGCGAGAGAGGTTCGCCTGGTTGGGGAGAAGGGGGAACAGCTCGGAATTATGCCCCTGGTGCAGGCACGCGAAACGGCCCGAAAGCACAATCTTGACCTCGTCGAGGTAGCGCCGACCTCAGTACCCCCCGTCTGCCGCCTGCTGGATTACGGCAAATACAAGTATGAGCAGCAGAAGAAAGAGCAGCAGGCCAAGAAGGGCCAGAAGGTCTCGCTGTTGCGGGAGATTCGCCTCCGACCCAAGATAGGCATCCACGATTTTGAGGCCAAGGCCAGGACGGCCAAAAAACTGCTGGGGGATGGCGCCAAGGTAAAAGTAACGTTATTATTCCGGGGGCGGGAAATCACCCACCCCGAGCTGGGCTGGAAGGTGCTGCAGCGCATGGCGCAGACCCTCAGCGAGGTCGCCTCGATAGAGCGGCAGCCGGTCATGGAGGGGCGGCGGATGGACATCATCCTGGTGCCCGCCGCGGCCAAGCCCAAGCCCAAAGAAAAAGAGGAAGTCAAGGCCGCCGCCAAGGAAACAAAGAATGCCGAAACTCAAAACGCATAAAGGTGCCAAAAGCCGCTTCCACGTCACCGGCCGCGGTAAGATAATGCGCGTCAAGGGGCCCAAGAGCCACAAGCGTACCAAGAAGGCCAAGCGGGTGAGGCGTCAGTTTGACGAGATGATACCCCTGCACCCCGCCGACCGCAAACGTATCTCGCGCCTCATCCCCCACGGGGTCAAGTAAGAACGGAGGATACTTTCCTTGCCTAGAGTCAAAAGAGGGGTAACCTCTCACCAGCGACACAAGAAGGTGCTGGCGCTCACCAAGGGCCACCGTGGCACCAAGCACCGGCTCATCAAGCGCGCCCGGGAGTCGATGATAAAATCGCTTTCCTACGCCTATTTCCACCGCCGCGAGCGCAAGGGCGACCTGCGCCGGCTCTGGATACTGCGCATCAACGCCGCCTGCCGCGCCCACGGCCTCAGCTACAGCCGCTTCGTGGACGGGCTGAAGAAGTCCGGCATTGAAATCAACCGCAAGATACTGGCCGATATGGCCGTCAGGGAACCAGAAACGTTTAGCAACCTGGTCACTCTCGTTGGAGGGAAAGGCCAGGAGTAATCAGTCCGGTTCCTGAGAAAAGGCATCCCATCTGGTTCCCCTTCCCTCCTACCGAGGAAGGGGATTTTTGTTAAGATAGTAAAGGGAAATGCGGGAGAGATGCTAGCTAAAGTCAAAGAGCTGAAACAGGCCGCCCTCAAGGAGCTTGAGACCGTCGCCGACGCCCGCGGGCTGGAGGCCTGGCGGGTGCACTACCTGGGCAAGAAAAGCCCGCTGACGCAGATGCTGCGCGGTCTGGCGTCGCTCTCCATCGAGAAGCGCCGGGCCGTCGGCGCCGCCGCCAACCAGCTGAAAAACCGGCTGGAAAACAGCGCCAAAGAGAAAGAGAATGCCCTCCGCGAGCACCGGCTCACCGCGGCGGCGGGTAAAGAGTCGGTGGATATCAGCCTGCCGGGGCGGCCCCTGGCGGTGGGGCACGTCCACCCCATTACCCAGACCATCGAGGAGATGTGCGATATATTCGTTTCCATGGGTTTCCAGGTGGTGGAAGGGCCCGAAGTGGAATGGGACTATTATAACTTCGAGGCTCTGAACATTCCTGCCGAACACCCCTCTCGCGACTCATACTCGACCTTCTGGATAGACTCACCGATGGGAGAAGGTGGCAAGAAACAGCTGCTGCGTGCCCATACTACGTCGGTAACGTCACGGACTCTGGAGAGTATGGAACCACCGATACGGGCTGTTGAGATTGGCAAGTGCTACCGCTACGAAGCTACTGATGCCACTCACGACTGGATGTTCTATCAGGTTGACGGCATCGCCGTGGACAAGGGCATCACCCTGGCCGACCTCAAGGGGACGCTGTATGAGTTCTCGCGGCGTTTCTTCGGAGATGACAGGAAGGTGCGCTTCCGTGTCGATTACTTCCCCTTCGTCGAGCCCGGTGTGGAGATGGCCATCGAGTGCATCGCCTGCCACGGCGGCGGCTGCCGGCTGTGCGGCAACTCCGGCTGGATTGAGATTCTGGGCGCCGGCATGACCCACCCCGACGTGCTGCGCCGCGGCGGCATCGACCCGGCGAAATACACCAGCTTCGCCTTCGGCATCGGCGTGGAGCGACCCCACATGCTGCGCTATGGCGTGGACGATATCCGGCTCTATTTCACCTCCGACCTGAGATTTTTAAGGCAGTTTTAGGATATTTTGCAGCGATGAAAGTACCGCTTAACTGGCTCAAAGATTATGTGGACGTGACCCTGCCCGTCGGCAAGCTGGCCGCAAGGCTGACGATGGCCGGTTTTGAGGTGGGCGAGATAATCACCACCGGCGAGGGCTGGGATAACATCTTCGTCGGGCGGGTAACGGCCGTCGACCTCCACCCCAACGCCGACCGCCTGCGCCTGGCCACGGTAGATTTAGGCCGGGAGCAGGAAACAGTGGTCTGCGGCGCCCCCAATCTCAATACCGGCGATAAAATCGCCTTTGCCCGCCTCGGGGCGCGCCTGGTAAACCCCCATAACGACCAGGTGGAAGAGCTTAAGGAGGCCAAAATTCGCGGCGTGGCCTCGCGGGGTATGATTTGCTCGGAGAAGGAGCTGGGTATTTCCGATAGCCACGAGGGCATCCTGGTGCTGGCGGCCGAGGCCACTATCGGTGCGCCCCTGGCCGAGCACCTGGGCGATACGGTGCTGGACATCGACGTCACCGCCAACCGCCCCGACTGCCTCTCGGTAGTGGGCATCGCCCACGAGGTCGCCGCCCTGACCGGGCAGGCGATGCACCTCCCGGAGATTGAGTACGCCGAGACCGGCGACGACATCGCCAGGCACATTGATATAAGCATCGCCGACCCCGACCTCTGTCCCCGCTACTGCGCCACTTTGATTACCGACGTCACCATCGCCGAATCCCCGCCCTGGCTCCAGGCGCGGCTCATCGCCGCCGGGCAGCGCCCCATCAATAACGTCGTCGATATCACCAACTACGTCATGCTGGAGTACGGCCAGCCGCTGCACTCCTTCGATTACCAGCAGGTGCTGGAGAAAAAGATTATTGTGCGCCGCGCCGCCGCGGGTGAAAAATTCTATACCCTGGACGAGGCGGAGCGGACGCTCAGCGGCGAGATGCTCACCATCGCCGACGGTAAGGGCACCGTGGCCATCGCCGGGGTCATGGGCGGCTTGAATTCCGAGGTCACCGAGGCCACCACCGCCATCCTCCTGGAGGCGGCCAGCTTCAAAGCGACCAGTATCCACTACACCAGCCACACCCTGGGACTCACCAGCGAGGCCTCAATGCGCTTCGAGCGGGGCATCAGCCCCGAGCTGACCATCCCGGCGCTCCGGCACGCCACGCAACTCATCGCCGAACTGGGCAGCGGCAAGATAGCCAAGGGCATTATTGACCGCTACCCCGGCAAGCAGAAGCCCAAGCCCATCAAGCTCGCCCCCGCCGAGCTCAAACGCGTGCTGGGCATCGGCTTTAGCCGCGATAAAATCGTCCGAACGCTCGGCTCGCTGGGCTTCGCCTGCCGCGACGAGGATAAACACTTGAGCGTGACCGCCCCTTACTGGCGCAGCGATATCCGTCAGGACGTTGACCTCATCGAGGAGGTGGCCCGCATCAACGGCTACGATAAAATCCCCACCACCCTGCTGGCCGACAGCATCCCCCCGCAGGACCCGGCGCCGGAGCTCGCCCTCAAGCGGAAAGTGCGTAACGCCATGGTAGGCTACGGCTTTCAGGAAATCATCAGCTACTCGCTGACCGGCCTGGCGGCCCTGAGCGACCTGGAGCCGGAGCCACGGCCCCCGGAGCCGCAGCCACTGCGCGTCGTCAAGCCGATGACCGCCGACCAGGAGTACCTGCGCCCCAACCTGCGCCCCGGGCTGCTGGCGGCGCTGGCCGCCAACCGCCGCCACGAAGACGGCGGTATCCGACTCTTCGAGGTGGGCCGGATATACGTCCCGCGGGGCGGCAAGCTCCCCGCCGAGCCGGAGGTGCTGGCGGGCATTCTCAGCGGCGAACGAACGGAGCCTTCCTGGCTCGGGGACAGCGGCGGCAGCTATGATTTCTACGATGTCAAAGGGCTCGTCGAGGGGCTGCTGGCCAGCCTGGGGATTACCGCCCGCTACGAAAAAGGCGATGACCCCAGCCTGCACCCCGCCCGCCAGGCCGCCATCATTGTCGGGGAGGGGAGTGCCAGGGTCAAGCTGGGCGTCCTCGGCGAGCTCCACCCCAAGGTGGCCGATAACTTCGGCATCGAGGGCACCGTCGGCCTCTTTGAAATCAATATCACCGCCCTGGCACCGCTGGCGGCCGCCCACCGGATGTACGCGCCCGTGTCCCGCTTCCCCACCACCATCCGCGACCTGGCCCTGGTAGTCGATGCCGACGTTACCCACCAGCAGGCGGTGAACATCATCGCGGGCTTCCCGCTGGTGAGCGAGGTCAGGCTCTTTGACGTCTATTCCGGCCCGCCGGTGGCCGCCGGCAAGAAGTCGCTGGCCTACCGGCTGGTCTACCAGTCGCCGACGCACACCCTGACGGACGAAGAGGTCAACAAGGTTCAGGAGCAAATCCTGAAAAGGCTCACCCAAGAACTGGGGGCGACACTGAGGGGATAAGACTAATCCGCTATTCCCACCGGAAAAATCTGGCCGCCAGCAGCCCCGCCACCACCGTCACGCCGGCCGCCACCAGCGAGGCAAACCCATTCCAGCCGAACCCCAGGTAGGGGTCCTGCAGCATGAGGATAACGTGGCGGATAATGGTGAAATTGCCGATGGCGTCCATCACCCCGGTCAGTACCTCCGGGGGCGGCCCGGCCCCGCCGAGAATCATCATCACGAAAAAGAGGATTAGCCCCAGCCCCTGCGCCGCGCGCGTCGAGGGAAGCACGGCGCCCAGGAAAAAGCCCAGGGCCGTAAAGCAGAGCAGGCCCAGCAGGAAGGCCGGTATCAGCAGCCCGACCTGCTGCGGCAGGTGCGGCGCATAGACCAGCAGCCCTAAGGCCATAATCAGCAGGCTACCGAGCACGGCGATGATAAAGCTGACCGCCAGCTGCGAGCCCAGCAGCGCCCAGACGGAAATGGAAGAGGCCCGCATCCGGCGCAGGATGCCCCGCTCGCGGTAGGCGGTGAGGTGCACCGGCAGGGCCACCGTGCCGATGGCCATCATCACCAGGGCAAAGTAGGCCGGTATGTAGTAATCAAGCGGCCCGACGCCGCGAAAGACGGTCATCCCGGCGTCGTCCGTATCGGGGGTGTTGCCGAAGACGCCGCCCATGACGAAGAGAAAGATAACCGGCAGGGCCAGGGTAAATATCACCGTAATCGGCTCGCGGATGAAGAGCTTGATTTCTACCCAGGTCAGCCTGGACAGCGTTCGCATGCTAATTATTCCCCCACATCGTGCCCGGTGAGTTTCAGGAAGACGTCCTCCAGGCTCGGCTGCTCCACGCGCAGGTCGGCCGGAACGATACCGTGCTTAACCAGCGCCGCCGCCGCCAGGGCCAGCAGCGGGCCGCTGCCTTCCACCTCCACCCGCGGCCCGTTACGCACCACGTTCTTCACCCCGGCCACGTCTTTAAGCCAGGGTAGCTCTCGCGGTTCGGCGGTGAAGATAACCCTCACGCCGGTGGCGTGCTGCGCCACCAGGCCCTGCGGCGTGTCCATAGCGACGATGTTACCCCGGTCAACGATGGCAACACGGTCGCAGAGGGTCTCGGCCTCGTCCATAAAGTGCGTCACCAGCACCACGGTGGTGCCGCGCTGGCGAATCTCTCGGATGAGCCCCCAGGCCACCCGCCGCGCCGCCGGGTCGAGGCCGGTGGTCATCTCGTCAAGGAAGACGACTTTCGGATTATTGACCAGCGCCAGGGCGATGAGCAGGCGCTGCCGCTGCCCGCCGGAGAGGCTGGCGAAGCTGGCTTTCTTCTTCTCGGTCAGCCCCCACTGTTCCAGGAGCATCTGCCAGTCCAGCGCGTCGGGCGTCACCGAGGCGAAGAGGTCGAGGGCCTCCCAGACCTTGATGCGGTCGGGCAGGGCCGATTCCTGCAGTTGCGAGCCAATGCGCCGCCGCAGTGCCGCCGCCTGGGTAAGCGGGTTGTAGCCCAGCACGCGGATGCGCCCGGCGTCCGGCTGGCGCAGGGCCTGGAGGCACTCCACGGCGGTGGTCTTGCCGGCGCCGTTACGCCCCAGCAGGCCGAAGATTTCCCCCTCGTTCACCTCGAAGGAGATATTATCCACGGCGACGGTGGTCCGGTAGGTCTTGCGGAGGTTTTCTACGGAAATGATGGGCGGCATTGCTAGTATTATAGTGGTTCGCCCGAGCAGTGGCAATAGGCCAGAGATACCGAGGGGCTTTGATTCCGAGACCCTTGACATTTCCCCTTTTAATCCTTATAATGTCAGTATATTCTGATATTTCTGATTTTACACCATTTTAAGGGGAGGTCGGTATGAGCCAGAAAGAAAAGGAGGGGGACTGCTGTCCCCCCACCGGGGTCGCCCTCGGCTGCTGTAAGGTCGAGGCCGTGGTCAGCGTCGACGAGCGCGGCCAGATGGTACTGCCCAAAGAGATAAGGGAGCGGGCCGGTATCCGCCCCGGCGATAAGCTGGCGCTGATAAGCATGGAAAAAGACGGCCAGACCTGCTGTCTCACCCTGGTCAAGGCGGAAGAGTTCGCCGGGATGGTCAAAGACCTGCTCGGGCCGGTAATGGCCGAGGTACTCCAGACAAAATAAGCGAGGGGGAAAATGAAAGAGACGGAAATCAAGAAATCAGTCAGGGAAAACTACGCTAAAGTCGCCCGGCAGGGCAGCTCCTGCTGTACTCCCGCAAGCTCCTGCGGCGGCGGCAGCACCAACCTGGCGGAGAGTATCAGCCGGAGCATCGGCTACACCGATGCGGAAATAGCCGCGGTCCCCGAAGGGGCCAACCTGGGCCTCGGCTGCGGCAACCCGGTGGCACTGGCCTCACTGAAGGAAGGCGATACCGTCCTCGACCTGGGCTCCGGGGCGGGGTTCGACTGTTTCCTGGCGGCGCCAAAGGTAGGGAAAGCCGGGCGGGTCATCGGCGTGGACATGACGCCGGAAATGATTGACAAGGCCAGGGAGAACGCCGCCGCGGGCGGCTACGATAACGTGGAGTTCCGGCTGGGGGAGATAGAGAACATCCCCGCGGCCGATAACTCGGTTGACGTCATCATCTCCAACTGCGTCATCAACCTGGCGCCGGACAAGAAAAAGGTGTTCCGGGAGGCGTTCCGCGTCCTTAAGCCGGGGGGCCGTCTTATGGTCTCCGATATCGTCCTGACCCGAGAGCTACCCGATTTTATCCGGAGCTCCGTGGCGGCTTACGTCGGCTGTATCTCCGGGGCACTTCTCAAGCCTGACTATCTGGAGGCCGTAACGGCCGCTGGGTTCCGCGATACCGACGTCATCGACGAGACGGTCTTTCCCATCGATGCCCTGGCCAACGACCCCACGGCGGTGGCGATTGCCAAGACGCTTGACCTGACGCCGGAGAAAATCAGCAACCTGGCCAGCACGGTGCTGAGCATCAAGGTCGCAGCGGTGAAGCCATAAGGGGTGTTTAAGAGGGGTGAGGCAAGAAATTATCCCCCGATTAACCCTTTCAGCTTCCCCACTATCTCTTTGAGCGGTATAATTTCCGCCTCTTTCTCGGTGCGCTTCTTGAGCTCCACGCCGTCCTTCTCCAGGGTGCGCGGGCTTACCGTCACGCGGCAGGGTATCCCCAGCAGGTCGGCGTCGTTGAACTTGACGCCGGGCGATTCCTCCCGGTCGTCATAGAGAACCTCCAGCCCCGCCGCGATAAGCTCTTCGTAGAGCTTCTCGGCCACTTCGGCCACCGGCGAGCCCTCGCGATAGAGCGGGCAGAGGTAGACCTGATAGGGCGCCAGGGCCAGCGGCCAGACGATGCCCTTGTCGTCGTGGTTCTGCTCGATGGCGGCGGCCATGAGGCGCGAGAGCCCCATGCCGTAGCAGCCCATGACGATGGGGCGAACCTCGCCCCTCTCATCGATGAAGTTGGCCTCGAAATTCCGGCTGTAGACCGTCCCCAGCTTGAAGATATGCCCTACCTCGATGCCCTGCGTCGCGGCCAGCTCGCCGCCGCACCGGGGGCACTTATCACCGGCACGGGCGGCGGCGATATCGGCCACGATATCGGCCTTAAAATCGCGCGGGTAGTTGACGTTCTTGAGATGCGTATCCGGCTTATTGCCACCGGCGACGAGATTGCTGACGGTGGTCACCGAATCGTCGGCGACGACCTTAAAGCCCGACATCCCCACCGGCGAGGCCGCCCCGGCGACGATACCCGCCGCAATGACCTCGGCCTCGGTGGCCATCCGCAGCTCGGCGGCCTGGAGCTGGTTACTGAGCTTGATCTCGTTGACGGCCAGGTCGCCGCGAATGACGACGAAAACGAGCTCGCCGTCGGCGACGTAAAAGACGGCCTTGAGCGTGTTAGCGGTCGGCACCTTGAGGAACCCGGCCACCTCCTCGATAGTGCCCATGCCGGGCGTGGCGACCTCCTCCACCGGAAGCGGCTTACCGTTATCTATCTTATCCTTGATACATTCGGCCTTCTCCACGTTGGCGGCGTACTTACAGGCCGGGCAGTAGATAATCTCGTCCTCGCCGCTCTCGGCGGTGACCATGAACTCGCGGGAGTCCTTGCCGCCGATGGCGCCGCTATCGGCCTCCACCAGCATCGTCGTCAGGCCGCAGCGGTCGCAGACATTCTGGTAGGCCTGGGTCATCTTGTCGTAGCTTACATCCAGCCCGGCCTCGTCGCTATCGAAGCTGTAGAGGTCTTTCATGAGGAACTCGCGCACGCGTATCAGCCCGCCGCGGGGGCGCGGCTCATCGCGGAACTTCACCTGAATCTGGTAGAGGAGCTGCGGCAGGTCGCGGTAGCTCTGGATGAACCGCCCGGCCAGCTGGGTAATGACTTCCTCGTGGGTGGGGCCCAGCGCCAGGGGCCGCTCGCGGCGGTCTTGGAGAGTGAAGAGCACCTCACCCAGGGCCCGGTCGCGCCCGCTCTGCTGCCAGAGCTCCAGCGGCTGGAGCACCGGCAGGTTCAGTTCCTGCCCTCCGGCGGCGTTCATCTCGTCGCGGATGATGGCCTCTATCTTGCGCAGCACCCGCCAGCCCAGCGGCAGGTAGGAATAGACGCCGGCGGCCAGCTGGCTGACCATCCCGGCCCGCAGCAGCAGCCGGTGGCTGACCGTATCGGCCTCGGCGGGGACTTCCCGCAGCGTCCTGGCAAACAGCTTGGAAATACGCACGCTAAAAACTCCTCAAATAATTCATTTACAGCCTGGTGGCCAGGGCCTCGTACTGGGCGCGGATGCTGTTCAGCTCCGTCTCCTGGGCCTGCATCAACTGGGTAAGCTCATTATACAACGGCTGATTACCCTGGCTGGCCGCCTGGTTAGACTCGGTGGCAAGCTGGTTGCGCAGCTCCACCCGGACGTTGTACTCGGTGATGAGGTCGTAGTAGAGGTTGACCTCGGCCGGGTTGGCGAAAGTCCAGCCGCGGTAGTAGCCACCGTTGCTCTGGCGGGTGACGCAATAGCCCCCCACGGCCTCCACGGCCAGGTACTCGCCGGGGACCACCTCGGCCATCACCCAGCTGTGGTTGGAGAGGGTAATATCGTCGAAGGCGGGGACGTCGGGATTGCCCACGACGAGGCGGGCGCTAATGCCCTGCTGCTGGAGCATGTTCCAGACATCGGCGGACATCTCGGTGCAGTCGTAGATGTTCTCCTGGTAATAATGCGTATCGTGGTAAAATTTGGCGATGCGCGCGGCGGTCTCGGCGTTGGTGGCGCCCACCAGTACGTAGGCGTCGAGCTGTGTGTTGAGAGCGGTAATCTCATCCTCGGCCTGGGCCAGGGCCGCTTCGGCGGTCTCTTTGGCCTGCTGGTTGGCCGCGTTCTCCTGGTTCAGGTCGGCCAGCTGCTGCTGCGACTGCGCCAGCTGTTGTTGTGCCTGCGCCAGTTGCTGGTTAATCTGGTCGTAGAGGTCCTGGGCGATGCCGCCCTGGCAGCTCGTCAGCCCGAGCGATACCAGCGCCACCGCCGCCGCCAGAATCAGCAGGAGTTTCTTTTTCATGGCTTGTCTCCTTATGGGTATTAAGTTCCTCCTCGGATAATCTACATTACATCCGCCTTCTTGATTTCTTTAGCTTGATCTACGGCTTCCCAATGAGTTTCGCCATAAGTGTCTTCCCAACCAACTTGATACTTGCCGAAGGCCGAATTAATCATCTTTCCGAGCTTATTGATATCCTCTTTAGATATTTTTTTTATAGCGGGAAAATCTTCATCATAACCAAGTTCTATCGGGTATCCTAAAGGAAGTCTAACTTTGGCTCCATTGCCAATACCCTTACCTATGAACGTGGGAATCTTGAAAAATGAATTTAGATCGCTAACAAGATTCTCATCAAACTTAATAAATATTTTCCTTATATAAAAATCCTTGTTTCCCTGCATATAGACTACGTTAAAATAGCATTCTAAGTGTATTGCTATTGGTTTCTTAGTAAGCACATTTACAAATATTCTCGGATAATTAATGGCGAATTGATTCCTCGTTCTCCATAAACCAGTTCCCCATATTATCGTGAACACAACAAATAATAACGTCAGTAAACTGACAACCAAGCTGATAATTCCCAACCAATTCACCCCTACACCCCCTCCACCTCTCTCATTAAAGCCGTCAGATAGTCCTTCTCCGCCACTACGGCCACCTTCTCCCCCTTCTTAAAAATCACGCCCTTGCCCTTGCCGCAAGCGATGCCCACGTCGGCGTCTTTGGCCTCGCCGGGGCCGTTGACGACCCAGCCCATGACGGCCACCTTGATGGGGCGGTTAATCTTCATCAATCTGGCCTCGACCTCTTGCGCCAATTTTACCACGTCCGCCTCGGCGCGGCCACAGGTGGGGCAGCTGACCAAGACGGGGCCGTGCTGGCGCATATCCAGGCTCTTGAGAATCTCGTAGCCGGCGGCGACCTCCTCGCGGGGGTGGGCGGTGAGCGAGACGCGGATGGTATCGCCCAGGCCCAGCCAGAGGAGCGTGCCGATGCCCACGGCGCTGCGGATGACGCCAGTACGGGGCAGCCCGGCCTCGGTGATGCCGATGTGCAGAGGGTAAGGCATTTTTTCGGCGATACTCTGGTACGCCTCGATGGTAGTGGGCACGTCGAAGGCCTTGAGGGAGACCTTGATTAAATCAAAGTCCAGGCTTTCCAGCAATTTTATCTGCTCTAAGGCGGCTTCTACCATTCTCTCGGCGACGTTGAGCTTCGGGTTATCCGTGGGGGGCAGGCTGCCCGCGTTGAGACCGATGCGGATGGGCACCCCCCTCTCCTTGGCCGCCAGGGCCACCTTTTTCACCTTTTCCGGTTCGCCGATGTTGCCGGGGTTGAGGCGCAGGCCGTCTATTCCTGCCTTTAAAGCCGCCAGGGCCAGCCGGTAGTCGAAGTGGATGTCGGCAATCAGGGGTATTTTGACGGCTCTCTTTATGTCAACCAGCGCGTCAGCGGCCTCGTTGTCGGGCACGGCCAGGCGCACCAGCTCGCCGCCGCCGGCCTCGATTTCCTTTATCTGGGCAATGGTGGCCTTAACGTTGCGGGTATCGGTCTTGGTCATCGTCTGCACCACTACCGGCGCCCCCCCACCGACGGTCACCCCGCCGATTTTAATGGCTTTACTGATTCTTCTTTGGTTCATCCCAAAAGGCTCCCCCCGCTTATCCAGCGCGCCAGGTCCTGGTAGGTAACCGCCACCATCAGGCCCAGCAGGATGACAAAGCCGATGGAGTGGACGATGCCCTCCACCCGCGGCGAGACGCGCTTGCCGCGCCGCAGCCACTCGATGATGATGAAGAGAATCCGCCCGCCGTCCAGGGCGGGGAAGGGTATCAGCTGCGTCACGGCGATGGCGATGCTGATAACGGCCGCCAGCTCCAGCACCGGCGAGATGCCGGTCTGGGCGACCTCCCCGGTCACCTGGACGATGCCCACCGGGCCGGCCGGCTCGAAAGGCACCGTGCCGATAATCAGGCCGATGATGCCGTTCTTGTACAGAATGAGCGTCTCGATGCAGGTCTTGGCCCCGACGCCGAAGGCCGGGAAAAAGGAGTAGCTCTCCGCGACGACCTCGGCGTTTTGCGTCAGCGAGGACGTGCCAATGACGCTACCCTCCGGGGTGGGGCGCCAGGGCACGGTGAGGCGGACGTCCTCGGTAGTGGCGTCGGCGTGCGCCACGGAGATGGTCACCGCGCGCCCGTAGTTGAGCATCAGGTAGCGGCTGTACTCGCCCCGGTTGCGAATCTCGTTGCCGTTGAGCGCCAGGATAGTGTCCCCCGGCCGGATGCCGGCCGCCTCCGCCGGTGAGCCGGCGTAGACCTCATGCACCTCCACCTGCCCCACGGCGATATCGTGCGGCACCATGTAGGCCACCGCCAGCAGGATGAAGGGCAGTATCAGGTTCATGATAATGCCCCCGCTCAGGACGAGCAGCCGGACAAAGTACCCTCGCGAGGCCAGCGCGCGCGGCGCGTCGGGGTCGACCTCGCCGGAAATCTTGTTGAAGCCGCCGAAGGGTATCCAGTTGATGGAGTAAATCGTCTCGCCGAACTTCTTGCCGTAGATGCGCGGCGGGAAGCCCAGGCCAAACTCCTCCACCAGGCAGCCGCTGGCCTTGGCGGCGATGAAGTGCCCCAGCTCGTGGACAATGATGAGCACCGAGAGGACGATGATGCCGTAGACGATGGTGAGTATCATTTGGCCGCCCTCGCGATGATTTTAGAGGCCGCCTGGCGCGCCCGGTTTTCCGCCTCGATAATTTGTTCCAGCGTGGGGCGGGCAATATTCTGGTGATTTTCCAGCACCCCCTCGATAACGGCGGCGATATCCGTAAACTTGATACGACCGTCGAGGAAGGTCGCCACGGCTACCTCGTCGGCGGCCGACAGGGCCGCCGGATAGGTGCCGCCCTTTGTACCCGCCTCAATACCCAGCCGCAGGCAGGGAAATCTCTCTAAATCGGGCGGCTCAAAGGCAAGGTCGCCGAAGTCTGCCCAGTCCAGTTTGGGGAGGTTGTCGTTGGGCAGGCGCTCCGGGTAAGTCAGGGCGTACTGGATGGGCAGGCGCATGTCGGGGCGCCCCAGCTGGGCCTTGACCGAGCCGTCGGCGAACTCCACCAGGGAGTGGACGATGCTCTGGGGGTGGATGAGCACTTTGATGTTTTCCACCGGCACGTCGAAGAGCCAGTGCGCCTCGATGACCTCCAGTCCCTTGTTGAGCAGCGTGGCCGAGTCGACGGTCACCTTTTTACCCATTCGCCACGAGGGGTGGGCCAGCGCCTGGACGGGGGTCACGGCGGCCATTTGTGCGAGTGTATAGGTTCGGAAAGGCCCGCCCGAGGCCGTCAGGATGATGCGGCGCGGCGGGCCGGTCTCGCCGGCCAGACACTGGAAGATGGCACTATGCTCGCTGTCCACCGGCAGGATTTGAGCCTTACTCTTGGCCGCCGCGGCCATGATAATCTCGCCGGCGGCCACCAGCGATTCTTTATTGGCCAGCGCTACGGTCTTACCGGCCTTGACCGCCGCCAGGGTGGCGCTCAGTCCCGCCGTACCCGAGGTAGCCGCTACAACGGTATCAACTTCGGGGTGGGCGGCCATTTCCTCCATGGGGGTTATGCGGCAGCCCAGTGCCCCCAGCCACACGCGGACATCATAGCTCTCGTCGGCTATGTAGACGCAAGCGGGCTTTAATTCCTGGACTTGTTTGAAGAGCAGGTCGGTATTCCTCCCGGCGGCCAGCGCTGTAATCTTAAAACGCCCCGGCAGGGCGCGCACCACGTCCAGCGTCTGCGTGCCGATGGAGCCGGTAGAGCCCAGCACCGCCAGCCTCTTTACGGTATCTGTCATTCCGCTTTTATGATACTACAAAAGCGGTGGTGAAGCTACGGAGGGGGTTTGGTCGGAGTTATCTATTCCCACCCGAGCCACCCTCGCGGCATCTGCCGCTTATCCCTTAGTTCTCCCCCTTCCCCCAGAGGGCGTCTAAGAGGGGCGCAGCCCCTCTTTTTATACTAAATTCCCCCTCTCCAAACAGAATATCAAGGGTCTTTCCTGATGCTGAGTTTGGAGAGGGGGACACAGGGGGTGAGGTTTAAAAAGCCGGGCGGGTATCAAGCCGCTGGTGTATAATGGGAAAGAAATCAAGAAGGGCACAGGAGGCGCTATGGACCGTTCCCTGGGCATGGGCAAGCGGGTGATACTGGGCATCGGTGAGGACTTTCACCTCAGGATGGGCAAAGACCACATCGCTTACGCGGGCATGACGTCCGAGGAGGTCTATTCTATCATCCAGAAGAAGGGCAGCGGTTACCAGGGCTTCGCCTGGAACCTGTTTTTCCCCCGCAATAAGCAGGATATCACTATCGACGGGGTGAGGCTCTGGGTGGAGCGGGTCACGCCGGAGGAAATCGAACTGAGGGTAAGCTAGGCGGCTTTAGAGGACAATCTCGGACTTGCGAGGCTGCCCGGCGTACTTTACGACCGGCTCTCCTTATCAACTTTTACGTTGGGGAGCTTGGGCAGCTTGAGGGGGTTACCCTTTCCCTTAAGCTGGTTTATGCCCGGAAAGGCGTTGAGGAAGTCCTTGGCCTCGCCGCAATACTTGCAGACGCCCTGGCTGGTCGGCCCGTTGGCAACCTCAATTACCCAGTAGTGGTGGCACCCATCTTCGGCGGGTTTATCTTCAAAGAGTTTTTCTTCTTCTTTGGTTCGCGATTTCATCACACACCTCCCCTCGCTACTTATAGGATAATTCTAAAATATTAAGGAATTATTGTATGCGACTTTTATCCCAGGGGGATGGCCGGCGCGGCGGGGCGGCCGCCAGCCGCTGCCCGGTGGTGGTCGTGAGACCGGGAGCGGGGGAAATCAGGCAGAATCCTGCCCGTTTTCGAAGACAATCTCAAAGGGGCAGGAGATAGCGTTGTTGGGACAGACGAGCTCGCAGAGGGTGCACCAGCGGCACTCGCCCACCGGCACGGCGGTAACGACGGCATCGACAATCACCAGGGCCCCGCAGGCGCAGACGCTGACGCACAGACCGCAGCCCTGGCACTTATCCCGGTCGATTATCGGCATATCCTGCATCGTTTTCGTCTCCACACCATTTTGATTTTATCGGCGCCCTCTCCGTTTGTCTGCGACATTTCTCTCACCGGTCCAGGCCGGCCGCCTCCCGCAGGGCCGCCTTATTGGCGATGATGATGCGGTTGCGCTCCAGACGGATGATGCCCTCGTCCTCCAGGTTCTTCAGCGAGCGGCCCACCATCTCGCGGGCGGTGCCGATCATCGCCGCCATCTCCTGCTGGGTCAGGCGCGGCCGCTCGCGGCTGCCATCCCCGGCGTACTCCAGGAGCATCTTGGCGACCCGGCCGGTGACGCGGCGGAAGGAGAAGTCCTCCACCAGCGCCAGCAGCTCGCGCACCCGCTGGGATAATACACTGATGACATTAGCGGCCAGGGCCGGCCCCTCCCTGAGGAGCCGCTCCAGGTCGGCCTTGTTGATGGCGTTAAGGGTGACGGGGCCCAGGGCCTCGGCACTGACGAGATTGGCCCCACCACCACCCACGGGGACGTCGTTGAAGGACTCGCCGGGGCGGATGATGCCGAAAATCTGTTCCTTGCCGTCGGCCGAGGTCTTGTAGACCTTGACGACGCCGGCCACGACGAAGTAGAGCGCCTCGGCCGGCTCTCCCTCGAAGATGATGATATCGCCGCGCCCGGCCTTTCGCTCGTAGATATACGGCCGGATGGTCTCGAGCTCGGCCTCATCCAGTCCCCGGAAGTAGGCCAGGCCCCGGAGAAATTCTAGCTGAACCGCCATCGCTGCCCGCTGCTCCCTCCCACAGGTAAATGACTGGTAGGATTATAGCAGTTTGGGGGATTTGAGGCAAAGCGGGGCCGGCCGGGCGGGGTGAATCGGGAATATCCGGGCAACATCGGTTGTCAGTATGGCGTTTTCCTGCTACCGTACCGGTCGGCTGGTGCCGACTTTTCACCAGGCATCGCTGGCGACGGCGTCCGGCCCCGGGGAATGACCGAACCAGTGATTGAATACCGCGCCTTCCGGGGCGCTGGCCAGTATCCTGGCCTTCACGTCCGGGTAATACCCCTGGAACTCGGGCAGCTGCTCACCGGCTTCGTCGAACACGATGACCATATCGTTCTTGATTCTGATAACTGTTTTAATCACGGCTGAATCCATAATCGCGGCTGGCGTCGCTACGGGTAATCTGCCCCCACGATTACATTTTGATGATAGCCTATTAATAGGTCATAAAGACAGTAATAGAATTCTATTAAAAAATGGAGGCTCGCTGAGGTCGGGAGGCGGGCCGCATTGCAGGTCGGGCGGCATTTCCTTTATAATATTCCCGTCAATTACCCTCACCAGACGAGGAAAAATGAGCCGATTCATCGAACTACTGCGTAAATCCGGCCAGTCGGCCGCCCCGGCGATGGGCTTCCACGCCGCCCGTTCGGCGGAGCCGCCGGCGCGTCTCCGGCTCGTCGCCGTTCTGGCAGCGGCGCCGGAGGCACCGGGCAAGTTACTGGCAGGCGCTCACGCCGCCCTGCTGCGCCCCGCCAAGGCCCCGGGCGCCGAGGCCCTCAAGAAGCTGGCGACGGCCGCATCCGATATCCCCTGGGGAGTCTACCTGTACGACGGCAGCCCAAAGTCCGCCGCGGCGGCGGCCAAGGCCGGGGCCGACTTCATCGTCTGGTCCGCCACCGGCCCGGTCAGTGCCACCACGGACGACGAGACCGGCAAAATACTGGAGGTGGACGCCTCCCTGGCCGATAGCCAGCTGCGGGCCGCCGGCGACCTGCCGGTGGACGCCGTGCTGACGACCGCTATCTCTAGCGGCGGGTCGCTCACCTGGCAGGACATCATCGGCATGCAGCGCCTAGCCAACCTGCTCACCAAGCCCCTGCTGGTGCCGGTGGACGCCGGCATCAGCGAGGCCGAGCTCAAGGCCGTCTGGGAGGCCGGCGCCGAAGGCGTAGTGGCAGCAGTAGATGCCGCCCGGCCCGGCGCCATCGAGGAGCTGCGCCAGCTCATCGATAAGTTGCCGCCGCGCACGGCGCGCAAGCCCGGCCGGGGCGAGGTCATCCTGCCCCGCACCGGCGGCGGGGGCGAAAGCGCACCCCCGCCCGACGAAGAGGAAGAAGAGGAATACGAGTAGCCCCCAACCCCTGTCCAAGTTATCTATTCCCACCCTACCGCCCTCGGCACATCCACGATTTAGCCCATAGATTGCCACCTCTCCCCCTTCAAAAACTTGCAATCAGTTGCGTCATTCCTCATAATGAAGCCGTTTACGGGACTATTTTTCTCACGGGGGTGCTTATCATGCCGAGTTTAGCCGATTTCCACCGCTACGGCGAAGAACTGGAGAAGCTATTGCATCTGCGCACGTCGCCCATCGCCGTCAAGATGCTGAAAAGTGAAGCGGATATCCCCGAGGGGGCCGTCCGGCCCAAGCGCGACCGCGGCCAGCACATCGCCCAGTGCCAGGCCTTCGCCCTCTCGCGGCGCAACCGGGAGACGGTGGCCATGCTCATCGAGGACAACTGGTGCTTCGCCCCGCTCATCGCCTACGGGCTGGTGGACAAGCCCGACGACCCCGAGCTGGCCCCGTTCGTCAACTTTCCTCGCTTCGAGCGTGACAAATACGTCGGCATCTGCTCCGCCCCCCTGGGCACGTCCCCCTTCGTGCCGGACGTGGTGCTGATATATTCCAACACCGCCCAGCTGCGTAGCCTGATGAACCCCCTGCACTTCCAGAAAGACATGCGGGTAGATTCCTGCTTCTTCCCGCCCGCCTGCGCCTATCAGGTGATACCCGTCATGGGCGAGGGCAACTACATGGTCACCCTGCCCGACCCCGGCGACTACATGCGGGCCCTGGCCGGGGAAGACGAGATTATCCTCTCCGTGCCCGCCGCCAAAATGGAGGAGCTGATGACGGGGCTGCGCCGTATGGAGGAGATGCACGCCGGCTATCGGGAAAGTAACCTGATGATGCGGCCCGACTTCGAGCGGCCGGAGTTCTACCAGCGGCTCTTCAAACGGTGGGGGCTGGACAACGAAATTGATTCTTAAACGCCCTGGGACATCTGGTAGGACTTGCCCTCGGTCACCAGGGCCGGGGCGATGACCATCTCGGCCTGGTGCATCTCGGCAATGGTGGCCGCCCCGCAGAAGCCCATGGCGGTGCGCAGCGCCCCCACCAGGTTCTGGGTGCCGTGCACCACCTGGGTAGGCCCGAAGAGCAGCTGCTCCAGCGTGGTCGTCGTGCCCACCTTGATGCGCGTGCCGCGGGGCAGCGCCGGGTGGGGGTGCGACATCCCCCAGTGATAACCTCTCCCCGGGGCGCCTTCCGTCTGGGCGAAGTTGGAGCCGAGCATGACGGCATCGGCCCCGGCGGCAACGGCCTTGCAGACATCGCCGCCCTTGCGGAAGCCGCCGTCGGTGATGATGGGCACGTAGCGTCCGCTCTCGCGCTGATATTCATCGCGGGCGGCGGCGCAGTCCATCGTGGCCGTAATCTGCGGCACGCCCAGGCCAAGCACCTCGCGGGAGGTGCAGGCAGCGCCCGGCCCGACGCCGACGAGCACCCCGGCGATGCCGGTGCGCATCAGCTCCAGACAGGCGCTGTAGCTGCTCTCTCTTATAAACATCACCGAGCCCACGAGACGCTCAAGAAT
>DAOULO010000023.1:0-8122 GCA_034420195.1 Dehalococcoidales bacterium | reverse complement strand
GGAGTAGCCTGCGGAGAGGGGCGCTAGCCCCTCTCATAATAATTCCCCCTTCCCCTGGGGGAAGGGGGATAAAGGGGGATGGGGGACAAGATTAGGGACTAACCTGTTGACAGAACAAATATTTTATTATACACTTGTTTCAGAACGGGTGTTCGCTATACGCGCGCCCAAAGGGCTGGCAGGATGAAGAAGCTATCCGACAAACAGCGGCGCATCATCGGCTTTCTGGACCGTTTTATCGCCGAGCGGGGCTACCCGCCCTCCATCCGCGATATCCAGAACGGCTGCGATATCAGCTCGACCTCGGTGGTGGACTATAACCTCAATATCCTGGAAGACCGCGGCTACATCCGCCGCCATGCCGAGGTATCGCGCGGTATCACCCGTCTCAACCGTGCCCCGGCCGAGCCGCTGGTGCCGGTGCCCGTCATCGGGCTGATTGCCGCCGGCGAGCCGATACCCGTGCCCGCCTCCGATACCTGGGACGCTACCGCCGACGCCGAGACGCTGGGGGTCTCCCGCGAGCTTACCCGCGACCGGGAGGGCGTCTACGCCCTGCGGGTGAGGGGCATGTCCATGATTGACGCCCTCATTAACGATGGCGATATCGTCCTCATGCAGCACGTGGGCAGCGTGGACAACGGCGAGATGGCCGCCGTCTGGCTCAAGACGGAAAAAGAGGCCACCCTGAAGAAGGTCTACCAGGAGAGCGGGCGCGTCCGCCTCCAGCCGGCCAATAGCCAGATGAAACCTCTCTACGCCGACCCGGCCAACGTGGAGATTCAGGGGCGCGTCCTGGCCGTTATCCGGCAGGTGGAATAGGGTGGGCAGGCCTACGGGCTAAGCCGCTGACTGGCTATTTTTTATAGACTGGCGTGCACCAGTGCCGGTACTTGGGGTGGTCACCCCGGATTACCTTACCGTAGAGAGCCTGCAGTTTGGCCGTAATCGGGCCGATTTCCCCATCGCCTATCTGACGGCGGTCTATCTCCGCCACCGGCGTGACGTGGGCGGCCGTGCCGGTGAGGAAACACTCGTCGGCCACGTAAAGCTCGCTGCGGTCGATGGCGCGCTGGATGGTGGCGATACCCAGCTCCTTCTCCGCCAGCTCGATGATGGTATTTCTGGTGATGCCCATGAGAATGTTGCTGGTGGTGGCCGGCGTCACCAGGTTGCCGTCCATGACCAGAAAGAGGTTCTCGCCGCTCCCCTCGGAGAGGTGCCCGTCCGGCGCCAGCATGATGGCCTCGTCGTAGCCGTTGCCTACGGCCTCGGTCTTGGCCAGGGCGTTATTGACGTAGATGCCGGTGGCCTTGATCTGGGGCGGAATCACGTTGTCCTCGGGGCGGTGCCAGGAGGACACGCCGCAGCGGGCCTTGTCCACGTCGAGGTAAGGCCCCCAGGGGATAACGAGGACGAAGAAATCGTCGTCCAGGTTATGCAGGCGTACACCCAGCGCCTGGGAGCTCTTGTAGGCCACCGGGCGGATGTAAACGTCTTCGGAAAAGCCGCACTTGGCTACCAGGTCAACCGTTATCCGGCACAGCTCCGTGAT
The DNA here is from genome assembly GCA_034420195.1 of Dehalococcoidales bacterium. Taxonomy (GTDB): domain Bacteria; phylum Chloroflexota; class Dehalococcoidia; order Dehalococcoidales; family RBG-16-60-22; genus DAOUEH01. The sequence continues at coordinate 6,567 of DAOULO010000023.1, read as the reverse complement.
GGAGTGCGGCAGCTGGATATTGAGCACGCGGCAGCCGTTGGCTAGCCGCTCGTAGTGCTCCTCGAGGCGGAAGATATAGGTCTGCTTCTGTTTATCGTTCCAGTTACCCCGGATGCCCTCGAAGATGGCCGAGCCGTAGTGGAAGGCGTTGGTCATGATTCCTATCTTGGCTTCCTCCAGCGGGATAACCTTTTTCTCAAAATAGGCGTAAGACGGCATTTTGGGCTCTCCTTTCCGATACCGTCCATTATAGCGGTTGGGGAGGCTGGAATACAAGGGGTGGGGGAAAACTCGGGGCTAAGCCGAGGATGGTGCGGGGGCGGCCCGGGTGGGAATAGATAACTCAGGCCTTCTCTACCTCACACAGCAGCGACTTGCAGGGCAGAAAGCCGGAAATCGGGTCGAGGTTCACATCGTCCACCAGGAGATTAACGTTGGCTTCGCCGGGCCAGTGGTGTGGCACGGAGACCACCCCTTCTAAAATATTGTCGGTCACGTTGGCCTTCATGCGCACGCTGCCCCGCGGCGAGCTGATTTTGACCGTATCGCCTGTTTTGATACCCCGCGGCGTGGCGTTGGCGGGATGGATATCCGCCAGCGGCTCCGGCATGAGGCGGCGCAGGCGCGGGATGTTGCGAAACTGCGAGTGCGTGTAGGCCATCACCCGCGCGCCGGAGGTCAGCACCAGCGGGTAGGTCCTGGCCAGTTCCGGAGTGGCCAGCGGGCTTTCGGCTGGCTCGCAGTAGGCGGGCAGGGGGTCGTGGCCGTGCTCGGCCAGCGCCGCGGAGGCGATTTCCACCTTGCCGGAGGGGGTCTTGAAGCCGGCTTTTTCGTAGGACTTCTCCGGTAACGGCGCGTATTCCAGCGGGATGCCTTCCGGGTGTCGCCGGAGGTCGGCGCAGGCTATCCCCAGCGGCTCCAGGATATAGTCGGCGCATCTGTCAAAGTCGCCGTGCCAGAACAGGTCGCCGCAGCCCAGCCGCTCGGCCAGCCCGGCGTAAATGTCCCACTCGCTGCGGCACTCGCCGGGTGGGGCGATGGCGGGCTCGATGAGCTTGACCCGGCCCTCGTGCTCGGTGAGGAGGATGGGGCGCTCCAGCCAGGATGCGATGGGCAGGACGATATCGGCCAGCGGCGTGGTGGGGGTGGGGAAATACTCCGTCATGGCGATGAAGTCCAGCTTCTTCAGGCTCCCGGCCATGCGGTTGGAATTGGCGAAGAACTGGAGGTCAAACCCCGCGGCGAAGACAGTCTTGAGGGGATAGGGCTGACCACTGTCAATCTGGTCGGCGATGGCGTTGGACTGCATCTCGCCGTAGCGGCTCGTCCAGACGGGGAAGCGCTGCGACCCCACGCCGGGGGGCATCTTGGCGGCGCGCTCGTGCAGGGTGATGTCGCGGGGTGTCTTCATCGGGTGGAAGCCGGGGCGGTTGCCGCCGGCCACGTCGATGTTGCCGGTGACGGCCGCCAGCAGGATGACGGCACGGTGGTTCTGGACACCGTTGGCGTGGTGGGTGGTGCTGTTGGCGCTGAGATGGAGCTTGGCCGGTCGGGTGGTGGCGTAGAGCCGGGCGGCCGCGATAATCTTGGCGGCGGGCACGCCGGTAATCTGCTCGGTGCGCTCCGGGGTGTATTCTTGAACCAGTTTTTTCAGCTTGTCCCAGCCGACCGTCCATTTCTCCAGAAACTCACTGTCGTGGAGATTTTCGGATACGATGACATTCATCATGCCCAGGGCCAGGGCGCCGTCGGTACCGGGGCGCAGTTGCAGGTGGATATCGGCCTTTGAAGCCATCTGGGTACGGCGGGGGTCGACGACGATGAGCTTAACGCCTTTCCGCGCGGCGTCCAGGTTGTCCTGCCAGACCCGCGGCGACGAGACGACGGCGGCCCCCCAGATGAGCTTGCATTTGGTCGCCGGGTTAACGCCGGCGCTGTACCCGGCCATATAACCGTAGTCCGGCCCGTAGGTGAGCTGGCTGGCCAGCCAGGTGGCCGAGAAGCAGTTGGAGCTCTCGGTGCAGTAGTTGGGCGAGCCGAAGGCATGAACCAGCCGGTGGAAATAGGGGCGGGGCTCCTTGGTATAGGCAATCCAGAAGCAGACCGATTCCGGCCCGTAGCCGTCCTTGACCTTCTGTAAGTTCTCGGCGACGGTATCCAGCGCCGCGTCCCAGCTAATGCGGCGGAACGAGCCCTCGCCGCGCGCCCCGGTGCGCTGGAGGGGGTAGAGGAGGCGGTCGGGGTGGTAGACGAAGTCCAGCTGGGCTTTCCAGCGGGGGCAGTGGGCCGCCCTGGGGTCGGCGATGTCAATCTTGACGGCCCGCCCGTCGTGGACGTGGACGCGCGTGGGGCAGGTCATGGTGCACATGTAGCAGATGCCGTCTCTAATCTCATCTGGTTTCGTCATGGGGTGGGTCTCCTCTCGGATACGCTATAAAAGGTTACGCATGAATACTTGGGCTTTCTTTATTATAGCAGTCTGACCACGGTGATTAAAACTTGCGGGCTAAGCGGCTGATGCCGCGAGGGTGGCCCGCCTCCCGAAGTCTCGTACGGAGGGCAGGCTTGGGTGGAAATAGATAACTCAGACGGGGAGGCGGGGAGGGTTTTCAGGCTCGCCTGTGTTATAATTTAGGAAATACCGCAGCAAGGAGTCGGAGACTGGAAGCCATCGACGTGGCCCGCCGGGCCGTGGAAATCGCCAGCGACAAGCAGGCCAGCAACATCGTGCTGCTGGACGTGCGCGACGTGTGCAGCTTTACGGACTATTTCGTCATCTGCGCCGGCGACAGCCAGCGCCAGCTGCGCACCATCCACGAGGAAATCGAGACCGCCCTCAAGCAGGAGGGGGTGCGCCCGCACCACCGCGAGGGACTACCGGGCTCGGGCTGGCTACTGCTGGACTACGGCGACGTCATCGTGCATATCTTCGGGGCTGACGAGCGCGATTACTACCGCCTCGACGAGCTCTGGCAGGACGCCCGGCCGGTGCTGCGCTTCCAGTAGGTTGCCTAATCGAAAATCTTACTCTTCTTGAAGAAGAGGGCTATCTCTTTTTCAGCATTCTCCGGCGAGTCCGAGGCGTGGGTGGCGTTGCGCTGCACGTCCAGCCCGTAGTCCTGGCGTATCGTCCCCGGAGCGGCCCTGGCCGGGTCGGTGGCCCCCATAATCTGGCGGATGCGCTCGATGGCGTTGTCCCCCTCAAAGACGGCGGCCACGATGGGGGTTGAGGTGATATATTCGACCAGCTCGGCGAAGAATGGCTTATCCTTATGGACAGCGTAGTGCCGCCCGGCCAGCTCCCTATCCAGGTGCAGCATCTTGAGGGCGATGAGCTTGAGACCTTCGGCCTGGAGGCGGCCGATAATGGCCCCGGCCAGTTGGCGCTGCATGGCGTCGGGCTTGACGAGGACGAGGGACCTTTCCATGAATAACTCCTTGGTGATATTTGGTATCAGCCTGCCGTATTGAAGAGTTTGGCGAGGCTTTCGATACTCACCTTCTCCAGCGTCGCCACGATGAGGTCAGCTTCTTTCAGGCTGGCGGCGGGATGGCTGTTGGTGACGGCCACACACTTCATCCCGGCCTGCTTGGCCCCGGCCACCCCGGCGATGGCGTCCTCGATGACGACGCAGCCGGCGGGGCTGGCGCCCAGCTTCCTAGCGGCCAGCAGGTAAATCTCGGGGCTGGGCTTGCCCTCGGCGACCTCGGTACCTCCGGCCACGGCCTGGAAGCAGTCCTCGATGCCCAGCCCCCGGATGATGATTGAGATATTCTCCCACGGCGCCGATGAGGCGATGGCCGTTTTTATCTTGCTCTTGTTGAGTGCCCAGATGAGCTCGATGGCCCCCGGCAGTGGTCGGATATGCCCGGCGACGCGCCGGCGGTAGTCGGCCTGCTTGGCCTCGGTCACGGCCCTAAACTCCTCCGGCGAGAGGCCGTCGCCCAGGGCGAATTTAATAATGGTATCGTGGCGGCGGCCGAAGTGGCGCATGAAGTCCTCTTTGGTGAAGGCGGCGCCCCGTTTGGCGAAGACATCCTGCCAGGCCCGGTAGTGGTATTCCCAGGTATCGGCGATGACGCCGTCCAGGTCCCAGAGCACCGCCTCCAGCCCGCTTTTAGACATGGCGCTTCTTTTCCCTGACCTTGTCGGGCTTGTCTTTCTCGGCCGCGGCGACGAACTGCTTGGCGGTGGCCTCGGCGATGACGGTGCCGTCGCGGAGGCAGACGCGCCCCTCGGTCTCGATAAGCTTCTGGCGGTGGCGGGTGACCCGCGCCGTCACCACCAGCGGCGCCGTGACTGCGACGGGCTGGCGCAGGCGGATGGTCATACTGGCGGTGAGGCAGGTATTGCCGGTGCCGTAGGCGGCGTTGCTCATCGCCTCGTCCAGCAGGCAGCCCAGGATACCGCCGTGGAGCAAGCCCGGCCAGCCCTGGTGGGCCTTATCGGGTGTGAACTCGGTCTTAATCGTATCGCCATCGCGGGTGAACTTGAGCTTGAGGCCGATGGGGTTGTTCTGGCCGCAGCCGAAACAGAGCCCCTCGGCGAGGTCGGTGTTAAGGGTTACCTTGGGTAAACTCACCATAAAATATCTCCGATTTCTGTTGGCTAGAAGTGTGTCCAGCCCGCCTCCGGCGGCGTGACGGGACGGCCTTGAGCGTCGGTGATTTCAATCTTTTCCGCCTTATCCGTAATCTCGCCGATGACGGTAACCGGACAGTCGGCCTTGCTTTTGATGCGTTCAACTAACCGGGCCGGGCCGGTGAAGAGCAGCTCGTAGTCCTCGCCACCCCCCAGCGCCATGTCTGGCGCCGGCTCGGCAAAATTTTCCGTCACGAAAGGGTGCACCGGCAGGCTGGCGGCGTTGATGCGGACGCCGACCTTGCTGGCTTCGCAGATATGCCCCAGGTCGGCGACGAGCCCGTCGCTGGTATCGATAGCCGCCCGGATACCATGCTTTAGGAGAAGCTGCCCTTCGGCCAGGCGCGGCCGGGGGCGCAGGAAGGCGTCGCGCAGGTAAACGGCGGCCTCTTTCGGTAATTTGAGCTTATCTTTGAGCATCTTGAGCCCGGCGGCGGCGCTGCCCGTATGGCCGGTAACGGCGATGGTATCCCCGGGGCGAGCGGCGTCGCGGCGCAGGATTTGGCCGTTAGGGCTTTGACCGAGAACGGTGATGGTAATGGTGATGAGCGGGGCGCGGCTGATATTGCCGCCGACGATGGCGACGTGCGACTGTCTGGCCAGTTCCAGCATCCCCTCGTAAAGCCCGGCGATGTTGGCCACATCGGTATCAACCGGCAGGGAAAGGGCGATGAGGGCATAGCGGGGCTGGCCGCCCATGGCGGCGATATCGCTGAGATTGATGGCCAGCGACTTCCAGCCCACCTCCGGCCAGGTGGCCATCTCTGGCGTAAAGTGCACGCCCTCGACCATCGTGTCCACGGTGGCGAGCTGGATACCAGCTTCACCGCGCCAGACAGCGGTATCGTCGCCGATGCCCAGGATGAGGTCGGCGGGTGCCTTCCGGCCTTTCTTGGCGGCAATCATTTTGGCCAGGAGGTCAATCAGCCCGAACTCCCCCAGCTCCGAGACTTTCATACTGAAAAGTATAGCATATCAGGGGTGGGGTGGAGAAAACTACGGGCTAAGCCGTGAATGGTACAGGGTGGCCAGGGTGGGAATAGATAACTCCGTGGGGAGGTGGGAAGGCTTGCCCCTCACATAATTAAAGTGTAGGATAGGGAAAAGGGCAGGGGGTGAGGCTTGCTCAAGAAAATTGACATAAAAACAAGTTCACGTGTTGAGTTCTTGGATATCACCGCTGAAATCCGTAAGGTTGTCGGCGAGAGCGGTGTGGCCAGCGGCGTCTGCCACGTCTATTGCCCCCACACCACCGCCGGTATCACCATCAACGAGCACGCCGACCCGGCCGTCGTCGCCGATATTGCCGCCGGGCTGGATAGAATCGTCCCTCAGCACGAAAACTACCGCCATACTGAGGGTAACTCCCCGGCTCACATCAAGGCCAGCCTCATCGGTGCCAGCGCCACCATCTTCATCGAAGGCGGAACGCTCGTCTTGGGGACGTGGCAGGGCGTCTTCTTCGGCGAGTTCGACGGGCCACGGCAGCGCCAGGTCTTCGTCAAAATCACGGCGGATTAGCCGTAATTTTCGCCGTCGGTTGAATTGGCTATACCTCGGCGCGCTATGCTATAATGCTGGCAATGACTACCCTGATTACCGGCGCCAGCGGGCACCTCGGCGCCAACCTGGTGCGTGCCCTCATCGCGCAGGGACGCCCCACCCGCTGTCTGGTACACCGCAGCCACCGCGCCCTCGACGGGCTGGCCACCGAGATTGTCCACGGCGATATCCTCGACCCGGACTCGCTGAATGAGGCATTCAAGGGCGCCGAGGTCGTCTACCACCTGGCCGCCCGCATCTCCCTCTCGGCCGCCGACTGGCCGGAGGTGGAACGAATCAACGTCGGCGGCACGCGCAACGTCATCGCGGCCTGCCAGCGGGCCGGGGTGAGGCGCCTCGTCCATTTCAGCTCCATCCACGCC
>DAOULO010000022.1:0-32685 GCA_034420195.1 Dehalococcoidales bacterium | reverse complement strand
GGCCAGCTCGGGGCACTCCGGCACGGCGAACCACGTCTCCATGCCCGTCCCTTCCTGACGGCTTGATTTCGAGAACCGGTTCGCCTCGCGGGTGAGGCGCTTGCGTATCCTCGATTCTTCCCATTCGTTTACCGACTTGCGGTCTTTGAAGCGCATGACCACGTGATACAGCCCGCGCTTGCCCGGCTCCGGGATGAGCAGCGTGGCGCCGAGGTTGCCCCTGGCACTCATGGCCGCCGCCACGAGCTTGCGCACCCACTTGTCGTACTGCGGCTCGGCCCCCGGCTCAACGCTGCGGCTGACGACCACGGTCACCGATTTACCCTTCTTCTCTACAATCCTGTCGTCATTCATGGTTTACCCTCCCGCTCCCCAGGGGATTTTGAGATTATTGTGCCTGTAAAATGCCTCTATTATTAAGTATAGCGCGTCTTTGGGGGCAATTAAATGACTTTAGTAATATTGGGGTAGGACTTATTACCCATTAAATATGACTTGACAAACGGGAAATATTGACATAATATCTGGGCAGATGCCTAAACCAACCTAAAAAAATTATTAATCTGATAAAAATGCTAAGGGAACGGAGGCCGATAAAAAGGAGGTAAGGAAAGATGAAAAATAAATTTTCGGCCACTGGGCTTGGTCTGCTCGTACTGGTGCTGTGCCTGGTAGCCGCCTGCGGTGGCGGCGGTGATTCGACCACATCCCCGGCCACTACTTCTCCGGCCACCACGACCACACCGGCTACTACCAGTCCTCCGGCGACAACCCCTACCGCGAACGGAGACGTGCTGGAGGGTTTGTTCAACAAGTGGACGGGTCTGGAGCCGGTCAGCTACGTGATGACTTCCACCGTCACCGGGCAACCTATGGTGGAGGGTAAAATCTGGCAGACGAACAGCAAGATAAGAATGGAGTTCGTCATGGAGGGTGTCACCACCATCGTCATCTTTGACCTGGATGAAAATGTTACCTATACGTATCTGCCCGACCAGAACATGGCCATGAAGGCGACGCTGGACCCGGGAACGATGCCTCAAGGCACGCTGGAAGGCGATATGAGCGCCGTTCTGGAGTACGACCCGGTTATCGTCGGCACGGAGACCATTGACGGGAAGTCCTGTACCGTCATTGAATTCGCTAAAGAAGGGATGACCGTAAACGTATGGATCTGGACGGAAACGGGTTTTCCGCTCCGGTCGCAGGGGATTACTTCGGACGGCACCACGATGTTGGAGGAATACACCAATATAGATTTCTCCGATATTCCCGATAGCATGTTCGAGCTGCCGGAAGGGGTAGAGATAATATCCATGTAGGTGACCAGAAGCCTGTTCAATACCAGCAGCAGGATTAAGGGGGATAGGTATTGACCTCACCCCCTTTGTCCCCCTCTCCTGACGAGGCGTACCGCAGGAGAGGGGGATTCTATTTGAGAGGGGCTGGCGCCCCTCTCCGCGGGCTACTCCCAATTTGACAAAAGTACAATTAATAACTTATATTGTGCCGAAAGGCTAATATCATAAGGGGGGTTTATTGTGGCTAATAACTATGAGGTGCTTGAGTATAAGAAGCTGCGTTTTGATGGCTCTTGGACACGATCCATCGTTAGTAACGGCATGATGCGATATAAAACCACTGGCGAGGCTGGTCTCTTGGTTGTGTCTGAAGGCAGTTCTGGTTTATGGAGTTATGATTATCGTTTTGAGGCGAATTTGGAAGTATTTGTAGATAGGGATTATGTTCATATCCCTGATCACTACAAGGATAAGAGTAACGCTAATATGTTTTAGTGTGTAGTTAGGTGCTATTGGTATGGGTGGGGGAAAGACTACGGGCTAAGCCGCGGATGATAATGGGCGGTCTGGGTGGGAATAGATAAGTAACGGGGGGGGTGGGGCATTAAAAACGCTACCAGTGCAGGCTTTCCCACCCGGCCCACAAACTGCCGAATACTACCAGGTACACCCCCATTATCCACGCTACTATCTTCGGTCTGAATATCAGGACAAGCAACGTACCGATGGCCGCCCATATCAAAACGGATGCCAGTATATGATTGCCCAGATAATCGTTGATAAAAATGCCCGGAATATTCAGGGGAAACCACTGGTCGTACTGGCGGTCAAATTTGATGGATAAAAAACCCAGCACTAGCCCAAAGAGGATAAAAGAAGCTATAAAGAGGATTTTCCTGTAGCCGGGACGGCTAAAAACACTCACCTAGTTACACCACTCTTGCTATTTTAGCACTCTTTTCAAATAATCCCCCGTCGCCGATTTCTTGACGCGGGTGATTTCCTCCGGCGTGCCGGTGGCCACCACCCGGCCGCCCTTATCGCCGGCGCCGGGGCCCAGGTCAATAATATAGTCGGCGTTCTTCATTACGTCCAGGTGGTGCTCGATGACCACCACGGGGTTGCCGGCGTCCACCAGCCGCTGCAGCACGCTTAAGAGGGCGGCCACGTCGTCGAAGGCCAGGCCGGTGGTGGGCTCGTCGAGGATATAGAGGGTGGCGCCGGTGGAGCGCTTGGAGAGCTCGGTGGCCAGCTTGACGCGCTGGGCCTCCCCGCCGGAGAGGGTGGGGGCCGGCTGGCCCAGGTGGATATAGCCCAGCCCCACGTCCTGGAGGGTCTCCAGCTTGTTCTTGATGCGGGGGATGTTCTGTAAAAATTCCAGCCCCTGCGAGACGGTCATGTCCAGCACCTCGGCGATGTTCTTGCCCTTAAAGCGGATTTCCAGCGCCTCGCGGTTGTAGCGCTGGCCCTTGCAGACCTCGCAGGGGACGGTGACGTCGGGGAGGAACTGCATCTCAATCTGGATGAAGCCCTCGCCGCGGCAGGCCTCGCAGCGCCCGCCCTTGACGTTGAAGGAAAAGCGCCCCGGGCCGTAGCCGCGCAGGCGCGCCTCGGGGACAGTGGCGAAGAGCTCGCGGATGGGGGTGAAGGTGCCGGTGTAGGTGGCCGGGTTACTGCGGGGCGTGCGCCCGATGGGCGACTGGTCGATGTTGATGACCTTATCGATGAACTCGGTGCCGGTAATCGCGTCGCACGCGCCGGGCATGTCTTTGGCGCGGTAGAAGAGCTGGGCGAGCTTGCGGTACAAAATCTCGTCGATGAGGGTGCTCTTGCCGGAGCCGGAGACGCCGGTGATGCAGACGAACTTGCCCAGCGGGATGGCCACGTCGATGTCCTTTAAGTTGTTCTGCCGCGCCCCCTTGATAGTGAGCCTGCGGCCGTTGCCGGCGCGGCGGGAGGCGGGCAGGGGTATCTTCTTGGTGCCGGAGAGGTACTGCCCGGTGAGCGACTTTGGGGTCTTCGTGATGTCGTCGAGGGTGCCGGTGGCGACGATATAGCCGCCGCGCTCGCCGGCGCCGGGGCCCATGTCGATGATGTGGTCGGCGGCGCGCATCATGGCCTCGTCGTGCTCGACGACGAGGATGGTGTTGCCCAGGTCGCGCAGGCGATGCATCGTCTGAATCAGTCGGTAATCGTCGGCGGGGTGCAGTCCCACGGTGGGCTCGTCGCAGACGTAGAGCACCCCCATCAGGCCGGAGCCGATTTGGGTAGCCAGGCGGATGCGCTGCGCTTCCCCGCCGGAGAGCGTCGCCGAGGCCCGCTCGGTGGTGAGGTAGTCCAGCCCCACGTCCTGGAGAAAGCCCAGCCGCGTTTTAATCTCTTTAAGTATCTGGCGGGCAATCATCATCTCCCGCTCGGAAAGCGTCCCTTTGGTGATGCCGTTCGCCCAGGCCAGCGCCTGCGACACCGGCAGGCAGCTCACGTCCATGATGTTCTGGCCGCCGATGGTCACCGCCAGTGTCTCCGGTTTGAGGCGCTTGCCCTGGCACTCCAGGCAGGGCTTGTTGACCATATAGCGCTCGATGTTCTGGCGGGAATGCTCCGACTCGGTGTCCTTGTGGAGTCTTTCCAGGTTGGGGATGACCCCCTCGAAACCGTCGGAGACGCGGACGGTGCGCCCGAAACGGTTGCGGTAGGTCTTCAGCTTGCCTTCGCCGTAGAGCAGGAGCTTAGTTTCTGCCTGGCTCAGGTCTTTGACGGGGGTGTGCAGGGAAAAACCGCCCCGCCGGGCCAGCGGCTCCAGCCGCCAGAGATACCAGTTGTGCGACTGCCACGGCCGGATGGCTCCCTCCATGACCGACAGTTCCCGGTTGAGGACGAGGTCGGGGTCTACTTCCTGTCGGAAACCCAGGCCGGTGCAGGCCGGGCAGGCGCCGTAAGGGGTATTGAAGCTGAAGCTGCGGGGGGCAATCTCCCCCAGGGAGATGCCGCAGTTGACGCAGGCCAGGTGCTCCGAGAAGAGCAGCTCCTCCCCGCCGATGATGGATATCAGCACGATGCCCGAGGCTAGCTTGAGGGCCGTCTCCACCGAGTCGGCGATGCGGCTCTGGTTGCCTTCCTGCCCCACGACGAGCCGGTCGATGACGACCTCGATGGAGTGCTGCTTATACTTGTCTAGTTTAATACTGTCGGTCAGCTCATGGATTTTCCCGTCAACACGGGCGCGGGCGTAGCCCGACTTGCGCAGGTCGTCGAAGACCGACTGGTACTCTCCCTTGCGGTCGCGGACGATGGGGGCCAGTATCATGATGCGGGCGCCCTGCGGCAGTTTGAGGACGGCGTCCACGATTTGCTGGACGGTCTGGGCGGTGATTTCCCGCCCGCACCGGGGGCAGTGGGGGTGCCCCACCCGCGCGAAGAGCAGGCGCAGATAATCGTAAATCTCGGTGACGGTGCCCACCGTGGAACGGGGGTTCTTGCTGGGGCCTTTCTGGTCGATGGAGACGGCCGGGCTGAGGCCCTCGATGTAGTCTACGTCGGGCTTCTCCATCCGTCCCAGGAACTGGCGGGCGTAGGCCGAGAGGGACTCCACGTAGCGGCGCTGACCCTCGGCGTAGACGGTATCGAAGGCCAGCGAGCTCTTGCCACTGCCGGAGACGCCGGTGACCACCACCAGCTTGTCGCGCGGGATGGTAACGTCGATGTTTTTCAGGTTGTGCTCGCGGGCGCCCTTGACGATGATGGCATCTGAAGGCATGGTGATTTTACCCCTTTAAACCATTTTATCACCAGTGCCAATTGAAACACAAGTTCTATTACCGCCCCGGACGGCGGCAAATGCTCACATATGTACCAGAGCTAAATTACTGTAACTGACGTAGCGTGACTGATATAGTAACAAAAAGGTCTCCCCGAATCACCAAGGTATACGGCGTATCAGGAGACAGACTGGAGCCAGTATATGGGCCAGAACGCATCTCGGAGCAGAAACGGGGAGGTGAGAAGGGTGGTCGTCACCGGACTGGGGGCCGTCAGCCCGCTGGGCAACGATGTCCCCAGCCTGTGGGAAGCGCTGGTGGCGGGCCGGTCGGGCACCGACTTCATTACCAGCTTCGATACCACCCTCTACGATACCAAGTTCGCCGCCGAGGTCAGGGGCTTCGACGCCTCCGCCTACGTGAGCCGCAAGCAGGCGCAGCGCATGGACCGCTTCACCCAGTTCGCCGTGGCCGCCAGCCTCCAGGCGGTAGCGTCCGCCAGGCTCACGGTTGATGAGGACAACGCCCTGGATACTGGCATCATCCTGGGTAACAGCGTCGCCGGGCTGCTCTCGGTCTGCGACCAGTACCGCGTCCTCCTCGACCGGGGGCCTTCGCGGGTCAGCCCGATACTGGCCCCCACCATGATTGGCGACGCCGCCCCGGTGCAGGTCACTTTAATCCTGGGCATCAAGGGGCTGAACTACGCCGTCTCCTCGGCCTGTACCTCCAGCAGCGACGCCATCGGCCAGGCTTTCGACCTCATCCGCCAGGGCTACGCCCGGGTGATGCTGGCCGGTGGTACCGAGGCGCCCATCATGCCCCTGGTGCTGGCCGCCTTCGGCCAAATCCGGGCGCTGTCCACCCGTAACGACAGCCCCCAAACGGCCTGTCGTCCCTTCGACGGTGAGCGGGACGGCTTCGTCTTCGGCGAAGGGGCCGCCGTGCTCGTCCTGGAAGACGCCGAGTACGCGCAGCGGCGGGGTGCCCCCATCCTGGCGGAGATGCTGGCCTACGGCGGCACCAGCGACGCCTTCCACCTCACCCAGCCTTCTCCCGGTGGGGAAGGGGCCGCCCGGGCGCTAGAGATTGCCCTCAAGCGGGCCGGCCGCCGTCCCGAGGACATCGATTATATCAACGCCCACGGCACGGCCACCACCCTCAACGACCGTACCGAGACCACCGCCATCAAAAAGGCCTTCGGCGAGCAGCGGGCCAAGCAGATTCCCGTCTCGGCCACCAAGTCGATGCATGGGCACCTGCTGGGGGCCGCCGGCGGCCTGGAGGCGGTCATCACCGTCCTGGCCATGCACCACGGCATCGCCCCGCCGACCATCAACCTGACCACCCCCGACCCGGAGTGCGACCTGGACTACGTCCCCAATAAAGCGCGCCCGGTCAAGATGCGCAACGCCGTCTGCAACTCCTTCGGCTTCGGCGGGCACAACTCGGTGCTGGTCTTCGGCCAGTTTCAGTAAGGCGATTATCTTCATCATTTGGGTGGTGGGGTGGGGATAGCTAACATGGGAAAGTTTTTTTACCTCACCCCCTTTATCCCCCTCTCCAAACTTAACATAAGGCAAGACCTTTGATATTCTGTTTGGAGAGGGGAAATTTGTTTTAAAAAGAGGGGCGAAGCCCCTCTTAAACACCCTGTGGGGGTAAAGGGGGTGGCGTCTCCGAGATAAGCGGCAGATGCCGCGAGGGCAGTTCACCCGCTGAAGCCTTGGCGCAGGCGGGGCAGGGTGGGAATAGATAACTCCGACAGGGCGGCGGGGGGCGGGTTGCCAATACCTCCGTCTGGCTCTATAATTTCAATATGAAAGTCAGACCGCGCCACGGCTGGCGCATGACGGCCAGCGAGGCCATCCGCCTCCAGAAGGAGCTGGCCTCCGAGGTCGTAAGGAGTGGGGAAATTGCCAGCCCGCGCCTGATTGCTGGGGCCGATATCTCCGTAGACAGAGTTGCCGGTACGGGCACGGCGGCCATAGTTGTCCTGAGTTACCCGGAGCTGGCCACGGTGGCGGTCAGCACGGTCACCGACCGTATCCCCTTTCCCTACGTGCCGGGGCTGCTCTCCTTCCGCGAGGCGCCGCTGCTACTGGCCGCCTGTGAGAAGCTGACGGTGACGCCCGACCTGCTCCTGGTGGACGGGCAGGGCATCGCCCACCCGCGCCGTCTGGGGCTGGCGGCTCACCTGGGGCTCTTTCTGGAAATCCCCACCATCGGCTGCGCCAAATCGCGCCTCTGCGGCGAGTATACCGAGCCGGGCGATGCGCCGGGAGATTTCAGCGAGCTTACCGATGGTGGCGAGGTCATCGGGGCGGTGCTGCGCACCCGGACGGGCGTGAAGCCCCTTTTTGTTTCCATTGGTGATAAAATAGACTTAAAGCAGGCCGTAGGCTGGGTGCTCCGCTGCTGCCGCGGCTACCGCCTGCCGGAGCCGACGCGGTTGGCCCATCAGGCGGCGGGCGGCCATCTGAAAGCAGCCGGTGCGGCGGTGACCGGGGGACATCAGGAGAGACTTCTTTAGGGAGCGAGGTAAGATGCAGGAGCTAAAGGACAGACTGGAAGACTTACAGGCCAGGGTCGCCATGGCCGTGGAGCATCTTTGACATCGCCGCTAAGGAAAAAGAGATTGCCGCCCTGGAGAAGCAGTCGTCCGCCCCGGACTTCTGGCTCAATGCCGCCCGTGCCCGCAAGGTAATGCGTAAACTGGCCGAGAAGACCAGGGTCGTGCAGGAGTGGCGGGAACTGGAACAGAAGCTGGCCGATACCGCCGAGCTGATTACCCTTTCCGCCGAGGACGCTAAGCTTCAGGCCGAGATTGAGGCCGAGCTTGACAATCTCACGGCGACGATAGATAAGCTTGAGTTTCAGCTCTCCCTCTCCGGCGAGTACGACGACCGTAATGCCATCCTGGCCATCCACGCCGGGGCCGGCGGCACCGAATCGCAGGACTGGGCCGAGATGCTGCTGCGCATGTACCTGCGCTGGGCGGAGCGCCGCGGCTTTGCGGCCGAGGTGCTGGACACCTCGCCCGGTGACGAGGCGGGGGTCAAGAGCGTCGTCATCGCCGTCAGCGGCGAGTACGCCTTCGGCTATCTCAAGTCGGAGCATGGCGTCCACCGGCTGGTGCGCCTCTCGCCCTTCGACGCCGACCACGCCCGCCACACCTCGTTCGCCCTGGTGGAGGTCATGCCCGAGGCCGAGGACGACATCGACCTGGAGATAGCCCCCGACGACATCAAGGTGGACACCTTCCGCTCCAGCGGCCCCGGCGGCCAGCACATGCAGAAGACGAGCAGCGCCGTGCGCGTGACCCATCTCCCCAGCGGGCTGGTGGTGACCTGCCAGAGCGAGCGCTCCCAGCACCTGAACAAGGAATTCGCCCTCAAGATACTGCGGGCGCGCCTGCTGGAGCAGGAGCTGGAAAAGCAGGAGGCGGAGAAGGCCCGCCTCAAGGGCGAGCGCATCGAGGCGGGGTGGGGCAACCAGATACGCTCCTACGTGCTGCACCCCTACCATATGGTCAAAGACCACCGCACCGCCTACGAGACGAGTAATACCGAGGCCGTCCTCGATGGCGAGCTGGATGGTTTCATTGATGCCTATCTAAGGTCTATAATGGGGAAGGAAGATGATTAAAAGAATCGCCCTGGTCGTTTTGTTGGTCGGGCTGCTCGGTGGCTCGTTGAGCTTCGCCCCGGTGCAGGCCGCCGGCGAGATTACCGTATTGAGCTCATCGGCGCAGTTGTACTTTCCCGTGGCCATCACCTTCGATATTACCGCCCGAAGCGGCGCCGACATCACCGATATCCGCCTGAACTACACGATAGAGCGCGACGAGCACGCCCGTATCGTCGGCGAGTTTTTCATGCACTTTACCCCGTCCACCACGGTCGAGACGGATTACGTCTGGGACATGAGGATGACGGGAGGTCTGCCGCCGGGCGCCCGCCTGCAGTACTGGTGGCGGCTGACCGACGCTGATGGCGCCAGTCTGACGACGTCCCCGGCCACCGTTGTCGTCACCGACGACCGCTACGACTGGCGCTCCCTCACCGAGGGTGACGTGACCCTCTACTGGTATGAGGGCGATGATGACTTCGCCGCCGAGCTGATGGCCACCACCCAGGCGGCCCTGATTGAGCTGGCGGCCGATACCGGCGCCGAGCTGCAGAAACCGGTGAGCCTGTATATTTACGCCAGCTCCGACGACCTGCGGGGCTCGATGGTCTATCCTCAGGAATGGACGGGCGGCGTCGCCTTTTCCCAGTACGGCATCATCGCCATCGGCATCGAGCCCAACGCCTCCGGGCTGGCCTGGGGCAAGGGCGCCATTGTCCACGAGCTGACCCATCTGGTGATACACCAGGTTATCTTTAATCCCTACAGCGACCTGCCTACCTGGCTCGACGAGGGGCTGGCGATGGTCTCCATGGGGGAGCTTTCGTCCGGCTATGTGGATATCCTGAACGCGGCCAAGGCCAGCAGCCAGCTCATCTCGGTGCGGAGTCTGTCCAGCCCGTTTTCCACCTATGCGACCGAGTCGGTGCTGGCCTATGCCGAGAGCTACGAGCTGGTGAAGTATCTGCAGGATAACTACGGGAGCGACAGCATGTTCGCCCTGCTCAATACCTTCAAGCAGGGCAGCGGCTACGATGAGGCCCTCCTGGCGGTTTACGGGTTCGATAGGGACGGTCTCGACGCCGCCTGGCGGGCTACCTTCGAATAGGCGCACCGGTCAGGTCTTATTGAGTGGCCGGGACGCTCTGGACCGCCGCTTGCGGCGGGGCCAGGTCTTTCTGGTGCCAGGTGGCCCCACACTGGACGCACTCGATATACATACCGTAGATATCGCGCTCCAGCGAGAGCTTGCCGCGGCATCTCCCGCAGACCTTGGTACGCAGGCTGTCGAGTATCTTTCTATTGGCGTCGGGCTGATTCATCAGTAACCGGCTCCTTTCTGAACTGTCCTGATGATATTGGATTAGTACCGCCGCCGGAAATCCGGCCAGCCCTGATTCTACCGTAAGGATACCCCCAAAATCGGACGAGGGTTTTCCCCACCCCTCCCCTCTCGGAGTTATCTATTCCCACCCAAGCCGCCCTCGCGGCATCCGCCGCTTAGCCCTTAAATTATCTCCCCTCATTTGCTTGCCATAATCGCCCCTCCGGTGCTAGACTGGGCTGACATGGCCAAGCCATCTGGCGAAAAGCGCCGCTCGATGACCATCCACGACTTGCCCGCCGCCGAGCGGCCCCGGGAACGGCTGCAGCGGCTGGGGGTGGAGGCCCTCTCCGCGCAGGAAATCCTGGCCCTGCTGCTGGGGAGGGGCATCTCCGGGGAGTCGGTGATGGTCACCGCCCAGCGATTGCTCCAGCAGTTCGGCGGGCTCAAGGGGGTGGCCGGGGCCTCGCTGGAGGAGCTGGCGCAGGTGCGCGGCATCGGTCTGGCCAAGGCTGCCCAGCTTAAGGCCGCCGTGGAGCTGGGCGGGCGTATCGACGGCTATACCGAACCAGCCGGCGGGACGACCGTGAAGACCCCGGAGGACGTGGCCGGTCTGGTGCGGGGCCGGCTCAAGAGCAAGAAGAAAGAAATCTTCCTGGCGTTATTGCTGGATACGCGCAGCCGGCTGATAAGGGTGGCCGAGATATCCGTGGGCAGCCTGGACACGAGCATCGTCCATCCCCGCGAGGTCTTCAAGGAGGCCATCTCGGCCAGCGCCGCCTCGGTAATCTTCGCCCACAATCACCCCTCGGGCGATACCGAGGCCTCCGAGGACGATATCCAGCTGACGAAGCGGCTGGCGGCGGCCGGGGAAATCGTCGGCATTGATGTCCTCGACCACATCATCATCGGCGGTAAGGGGCATACCAGCCTCAAGCGTGAGGGGCTGTTCTAGCGCTCGCCGCGGCTGGTTAATTAACTAGGGGCCTTCTTGAACTACCGGTTTGGACTCGTCCTCCGGCTTGCGCACGTACTGGGCGGTGAGGGCGATATCCATGAAGACGATGGGCTTGCGGATTTCCTTGAACTCCAGCGGGGTGTGCACCATGCCCGCCGGGACATGGATAAAGCACGTCTCGTTGATGACCAGCTTTTCCTGCTCGCCCTCGGGCCCCAGGTAGAGCCAGACCTCGGCGTCGAAATCGTTGACCTTGGTGGCGTCGGCGTTCTGGAAGGCCAGAAACTGGTCGAAGTCGTGGGTGTGGGGGTCGTTAATCATCAGGAAAGGCTCGGTGACGCAGAACCAGTCCATGCGGTAGCCGGAGTTCCACTCCTTGCCCCAGATGTGGAACGAAGGCGCCGTCAGCTCGGGGTAAAGCTTGGTAAAATCGCCCACCGGTTTGCTCTTGTAATATTTGGCGTACTTCTCTGAAAGCATTATCTTCTCCTTCAATTGGATTGACGGTACGATTATATGCCGAAGTCCCCCCTGAGTTCAAACGGGTCTGGCCTTAAATATTGGGCGAAACCGCCGCTTTGTGTTATATTATCTTCAGGTGCCTCTGAAGCCGATGATGAAAAGAACCGTATTCGCCGTCCTGGCCGTATTACTGCTGGGCAGCCTCCTGCTGACCGGCTGTCCCCGGCCGACCGCGACACCGCCGACGACCTCGCCCGCGCCTACGCCCACCGCGACCTCACCCACGCCCACGCCGACGGCGACGGAGACTTACGGGGGCGTGCTGCGGCTTTACGGCATCGACCCCATCACCCTCGACCCGGCGGTAGCCTCCGAGGCGACCTCGCACGAGTACGTGGTGCAGATATATAACGGGCTGGTGCGCCTGGACGACCAGCTCGATACGGTGGCGGACATCGCCACCAGTTGGGACGTTAGCGCTGACCACCGCACGTACACCTTCCACCTGCGGGAGGATGTAACCTTCCACGACGGCAGGGGGGTAACCGCCGCCGACTTCAAGTACTCCTGGGAGCGCGCCTGTGACCCGGCCACCGGCTCCGGGTCGGCGGCGACCTATCTGGGCGATATCGTCGGGGTGGCGGATGTGCTGGCGGGCCAGACCACCGATATCAGCGGGGTGAAGGTACTGGGTGATTACACCCTGGAGGTCACCATCGATGCCCCCAAGAGCTATTTCCTGGCCAAGCTGACCTATCCCACCGCCTGCGTCGTCGACCGGGATAACGTGGCCGAAGGCGCCGAGTGGTGGCGGCAGCCCAACGGCACCGGGCCTTTCAAGCTGGACGAGTGGGAGGAGGGCAGCCGGCTCGTCCTGGCGCGTAACGCGGACTACTACGGTGAGAAGGCCCACCTGGCCGAAGTGGACTTTCAGCTCTGGAGCGGCGTGCCGATACGCCTCTACGAGAACGACGAGATAGACGTCACCGGCGTCTCCGTCAGCTATATCGACCGGGTTACCGACCCGGCCGGGCCTTTCTACGGCCAGCTGGAGGTGGTGCCCGAGCTCAGCCTGAGCTATATCGGCTTCAATAACACCCGTCCCCCCTTTGACGATGCCAATATCAGGCGGGCCTTCGCCCTGGCCATCGATAAGGAAAAGATAGTGAGGCTGGTGCTGCGCGACCTGGTACAGGTGGCCGATGGCATCCTGCCGCCGGGCATGCCAGGCTACAACGAGCAGCTCAACGGGCTGGCCTACGACCCGGCCCTGGCCCGGGGGCTTATTACCGCTTCCTCCTACGGCGACGCGGCCAACCTGCCCCCCATCACCCTGACCACCACCGGCTACGGCGGGTATATCGGCGCCACGCTGGAGGCCATCATTACCCAGTGGCGGGAGAATCTGGGGGTGGAGGTGACGGTGCGCCAGATTGAGCCGGAGCGGTTCCTTTACCACCTCGATGAGGAGCTGGACGAGCTTTACGACCTCGGCTGGATTGCCGACTATCCCCATCCGCAGAACTTTCTGGATATCCTCTTCCGCACCGGCTCCGAAAATAACGATAGCGGCTACTCCAATCCCGCCCTGGACGCCCTGCTGGACGAGGCCGCCGCCGAGGCCGACGAAGCGCTGAGCCTGGCGCTCTACCAGCAGGCGGAGCAAATGCTGGTGGACGATGCCGCCTGCATACCGCTGTGGTTCGGGGAGAACTATATCCTGGTGAAGCCCCGCGTGCAGGGCTATAACCTCAACCCCCTGGGCTACGCTACGTTCAATACGGTGAGGATTGTGGAGGAGTAGGGTTTTTTATACCTCACCCCCTTTATCCCCCTCTCCTGACGAGGCGTTCCGCAGGAGAGGGGGAAGTTATTTTTTAGAAGAGGGGCTTCGCCCCTCTTAAACACCCCGTTTCTAACCAAGGGGAGTAGCCTGCGGAGAGGGGCGCTAGCCCCTCTCATAATCATTTCCCCCTTCCCCTGGGGGGGCTTTGTATCATAAGTGCCTTCTGTATCAAAAGTCAGATAGTTGTATCAAAAGTCATTCTGGTTTTGGGACATAAAAAACCTCGTCAGGGAGATTCTTAACTAACTGCTCTATGTCCTCTGGTTTTGTTGGGGGGCTTGTTAATGTGACTCCCTCTGGCATCAAATTCTCTAGATGATTATATAAGTCACTCAATGGAAGATGGTTTTGAATGAGGGTAATATGCACTCCGGCTCTTTCAGCATTACCAGGGACTTTTGATTTTGAACCTAATTTGTCTACCAATACAATCCCATTCCTGCCAACTCTACTCAATTTATCTTCGGATACTTCTTGATTTCCCGTCCCTATTAGGGCTACGTCTACTCGTACTTTCCCTCGTCGCGTTGTAATCTCAGCATCTATTTCCCTATCCACTTCACTATCAGCAGCCAAATTAAGCTGAAAATCATCACCTTCTTTAAGCCCAAGTGCGGTTAAACATGCTCGTGCTATGGCTTTCTCTAAAAGTTTCCCAACTGCTGATTTTCTAGAACCTCTGATAGTTAATACTGCTGCTCCCGCCACCTGTAATAGCCACACACTATCACCCGTTGATAATGGAGTCGGGGTTAGTCCATTAGTGTATAACTCAATACTGGTGGCATTTGCTTGTTGGTCAGTTAATGTGTCGCTAGCCGTCTTCGCCTTTTTCAAATACTCGGTGTACTCGCCTGTTTTCACACCTAAATTTTGAGTAGTTTTTAAGGCTAATCCCATCAACCAAACCCTAAGCCACTTTGTTTCTGGACTCTTTTTAGTAGCCGTGCATAATTCCTGTAATTTCTCCAACCATTCATTCCCGTAGGTTATCTTGGCTTTATGGCAGACAGCCAATATCCAACTCATATAGCATGATATTTCTAGGCTGGTAGCTTTTTCAGTTAGTGCTCTGTAATTCTTACCTAGAAGTACCGTCAAGACTATCTTCCTGACTTCGGTAGCCGAATATATACTCCCCGCAGCATCTAACCTCTGTCTAAAACTCTTGAGGTCTAAATCTATATCCGTCATTTCTTAATTGCTCCTGACTCCATTTGTTTTGACAGTTCTTTTTTGGCTATTTTACAGTAATTAGATTCAATGTCAATGAGGTAGAATAATCTGTCATTGTTTATTGCTGCCTTCCCTACCGTACCTATTCCCGCAAATGGGTCAAGCACGGTGTCACCCTTAAAAGAATAATAGCGGAGCAGTTTATCAATTATTTCAACAGGAAATGTTGCCGGATGTTGTGAGTGGTATGATGGCTTTTCATACCATAGATTCGTTACCTCGTACCCGTCTTTAATCTTGGAATCTTTTACAGCTTCTCGGTCAAAGTGTTGTTTTATATTCCAGTCAATTAGTTTGTCTGTCTTTTTACGATATACAAGGAAATACTCTGTTATGGGTACTGGCTTATACTGCAATGGATTCCGGTCAGCAGCGAAGCGCCGACCTCGCCCAGTATTCCAGCCAGCACCAGCAGGCTTTGCCCAGATAATATCATCAAGGAAGTCAAAACCAATTTCTTCTAATATACTGTTAATATGAAAAGGCACAGGTATCCGTTTGCTTGCTTTGTTTCTAGAGGGTCTCCTGACTAAGATTGGCGAAGCATTAACGATAATAAATCGCCCTTCCTTCAAGGTTCTATGACATTGCTGGAATACCTGTTTTAGTAGTGATAGATATTCTGCATAATCCGAGTATTCGCTATATTGTGGCTTCGCATTGAAATACGGCGGTGATGTTATAACTAAACCAAATGTCTCTTTGGGGAGTTCACTAAGTACAATCTTAGCATCGCCGCATGCGATTGTTGAATTACCAATATTAGTATAACTCGGCGGGGGTTGGGTTGAGTGTGTATTACCTTGATACTTCAGTCGTGCTAATATAAGGTCTAGTTTTGTAGCTTGTATAATATGACCATCACTGCAATCTATCATCAATTCCCCGACTACTTGGTTTTCTTCCCCAAGTAGAGCAACCCGCCAAGCCTCGTATCTATCATCTACTTCTGGTAACCCCATGCCAAGAGAATAATCAGGTACATTTGCTTTAATCCATTCCTTGACTATCTCTCTAGCTTTAGCTGCTGTATGTACCCCATGTCCATTACCATTACCATTTTTATTGGCAAATTGAAGCGCAAGACGATTTACACTTCGTCTTTTTTGTTCAGATAGCTGAGTATTGTCTGGAAGTAATTCCATTGGTCTTGCCATTATCTTAATACCTCAATCACATAATTACAAAGATGTTATGGTCTATTTACAGACATTTTCCCAGACTATCATCTTTATAATATTCTTTTTTGCTCGCTCTGACGTGGTTCTTTCCAATAGGGGCTGTGACATTTTGGATTAGGGCAAACTCGTGGCTCTTTTTCAGGATTACGTGGAATCCATTCATGCCCACATCGGAGACAGCGAAATACCCATACTTCTTTCTTTTCTTTATACATATCTCTAGTGTATCACTTGTAATATGTGTTGTCAAGTATATTATATATAATATATTGCTTGGGGTATTGACAAACACTATTACTTGTGATATATTATTAATAGTAATAGTGTTTGAGATTTGAGAAGGAGAAAAGAAATGGATGCTAGAGAAGAAAGAGGATTGGTTATTGCAGCTACTTCTAAGATTGAACAGAACAAACTGGGCTGGAAAGTGCCTTCCCAGTCCGGTAATGGAAGCTATATCGTGAATCTTGACCACGGAACACCTTTTTGCACTTGTCCCGATTATGAAAAAAGGCATCAGCCTTGTAAGCATATCCACGCTGTAGAGTTTGTTATTAAGCGAGAGACTAAGCCGGATGGTACTGAAACCATAACCAAGTCCATGAAAATAACCTGTACTCAGGAATGGCATGAATATGATGATGCTCAGATGCACGAAAAAGAACGCTTTCTGGCACTTCTCAGGGATTTGTGTAACGGTATTCCCCAACCTGAACAGACTTTCGGTAGACCTCGCCTTCCGTTGGCTGATGTGGTTTTCGGGGCTGTTTACAAGGTCTATTCCAATATGTCCGGTAGGCGTTTCATGTCCAATATGCGGGATGCAGAGACAGACGAATTCGTTACTAAATACCCGTCCTTTGCCAGCAACGCCCGCTATCTGGAAAACCCCGAACTGACATCCCTGCTGAAAAGCCTCATTGAACAGAGTGCCACCCCGTTGCGGGCGGTTGAAACCGACTTCGCAGTTGATTCTTCGGGTTTTGCTACCACCACCTATGACAGGTGGTTTGACCACAAGTGGGGCAGGATGCGGAGTGAGGCGAAGTGGATTAAAGCCCACCTGATGTGCGGTGTCAAAACCCACGTTGTCACCAGCGTTGAAGTTACCCCGACTGAAACG
Organism: Dehalococcoidales bacterium; assembly: GCA_034420195.1. Lineage (GTDB taxonomy): Bacteria > Chloroflexota > Dehalococcoidia > Dehalococcoidales > RBG-16-60-22 > DAOUEH01. The sequence goes on along the minus strand of DAOULO010000022.1, from coordinate 15,866 downwards.
GCTGATGCCCCCCAACTCCCCCAACTGCTGGACGCTACCGCTAAGACATTCAGCGTCAATGAGGTATCGGCGGACAAGGCGTATTCCAGCAAAAAGAACCTTCACGCTGTACAGGCGGTCAACGCTACACCCTATATCCCGTTTAAGTCCTACTGCAAGGGGACGCAACGGAACGGGGCATTCGATGGTCTTTGGCAGAGAATGTGGCACTACTACCAGTTCAATAGAGATAATTTTCTTGCCCACTACCATAAGCGGTCTAACGTGGAAACCGTTTTCTACATGGTTAAGACGAAGTTCGGCGCAAGCGTCAGGGCTAAAACCCCGATTGCTCAGGTTAATGAAGTGCTCTGTAAAATACTCTGCCATAATATCTGTGTCCTGATTCAATCAATAAACGAATTGGGGATTGAGGCCACGTTCTGGACTTTGGAAGATAATAAACCCAATATTCTCCAACTTCTTTCCAATACTCCTTATTAGGCCCGTTGACATCGTTCCAAGTGCTGACTATAATTTAGGCACTGTGGATTGGTTAATCTCCCTAGCCTTTGTTGCTATAGCCTTTTATGGTGTATGCCAAATTAATCCTTTACCTCCCTACAAAGACGAGGCAGACTTAATCGCCAGACTGGTTGGCAGCATCATTTGGTTTGTTATCTTTATCGCTGCCGCTACTAAGTCGGCTCGAAAGAATGGCCTTTAACTTGCGTATTTTCCTTTGTTGATAAAGAATAATAAAAGAAAGAATAACAACGAAAATCATCCACCCGATTTCTGACCCCTGCATAAGATATTAATAGCCCTCCCTTTTAGACTTTTGATACAGAATGGGCAGTTGTATCAAAAGTGGGCTTGAATTCGGACTTATGATACAAAGCCCCCTGGGGGAAGGGGGATAAAGGGGGAGGGGGGAACAGAGACTACGGATTAAGCCGCGGATAAGCCGAGGGCAGCCTGGGTGGGAATAGATATCCAAGATGGGGTGGCGGAGGGGGTGGGATTCGAACCCACGGTTACCTTGCGGTAACAACGGTTTTCAAGACCGCCTCCATCGGCCACTCGGACACCCCTCCGGCTTACGAATTCTACCCCGGAAAGCCCCACCAGGGCAAGACTCATGACCGGGGGCGGCGGCGCAGCTCGAAGACGTTATTGACCTCGGCGTCCGGGCAGGAGAGATGGATAACGTCGGGGTCTTCCTGCCAGGGGAAGGTGGCCCCGTACTGGAGCGCCAGGGCCACGGGGTAGAGGGCGTTGTAGGCCAGCCCGCACATGCCGCCCGGCGTCATGTAGTTAAAGACCCACTCGTCGCCGATTTGATGCCCCGCGTGGCACGGATTCTGGTTGCCGATGAGCTTGATGACGACTTCGTATTCCTGTTGCGGCATGCTTGGCTCCTGTGAAGCATGTTGTCAAAACGGTGGGGCGACTACAGGCTATTATAGCGGCTCGGAGGCTAAAATGCATCCCGGCGATGGATATGCGCAATGAAACGGGGAAAAGCCGCACTCATGCGGCCGCTCCCGGGGGAGGGGTGATTAGCTTTGGATTGTTGGGGGTAGGCGTGGGGGCCAGTCAGCGACCGGCCCCCGCAAAGCACTTATCAGGCCTTTCTCATCTGGCCGATACCGGTCAGGACTAGACCGGCACCAATAATGATGGCGACGATACCGCTCATCATGACGAAGTTGGCCGTGCCGGCATTGGCCCGGGCCAGACCCAGCCCTACTTTGTTACCGTAGACGTAGTTGAAGGTGGCATCGTGTGGGGCGCCACCCATTACCATCTGCTCGTACCCGGCGGTAACGGTGTCATACTGAGCATCCAGCTGGTCGAGCGGTAGCGGCGCGATGGAATCGGCCACTTCCTGCTTGGCCGAGCCGGACTGGACCATGAAGAGGATGCCCAGGACAAGACTGGCCAACCCGAGGATTATCACGATTACTGCCAATGTTCGCATTTTTTCTGCCTCCTTATACTATGCACATAGATGCTCTAGGTATAATATAGGAAAGAAGTACTGGTGTCAAGTGGCGAATCGTACTTTTTTCTGGGGTGGGAAAACTGTGGGCTAAGCCGAGAATGCCGCGAGGGCGGCTTGGGTGGGAATAGATAACTCAGAGAGGGTGGTGGAGGAGGCTGGATTCCCGCTTTCGTGGGAATGGCGCTATTTCCCCCTTACTTCTTAATAACCTTCGCCCCCACGAAGTCCTGTAAGACCTCCGGCACGGCGATGGTGCCGTCGGCCCGCTGGTAGTTCTCCATGATGGCAATCATCACCCGCGGCAGGGCCAGCCCGGAGCCGTTGAGCGTGTGGACGAACTGGGGCCGGGCGTCGGCGGCGGGGCGGTAGCGCACGTTGGTGCGGCGGGCCTGGAAGTCGCCGCAGTTGGAGCAGGAGCTGACCTCCAGCCACTCCTGGCAGCCGGGGGCCCAAACATCGATGTCGTAGCTCTTGACGGCCGTAAAGCCCAGGTCGCCGGTGCAGAGCTGGCGCAGACGGTAGGCCAGTCCCAATTTCTGGCAGACCGCCTCGGCGTTTTGGGTGAGCTTCTCCAGCTCGGCGTCGGAGTCCTCCGGCGTGGTGAACTTGTAGAGCTCAACTTTGTCGAACTGGTGCCCCCGCTTGATGCCGCGCGTGTCCTTGCCGGCGGACATCTTCTCCCGCCGGAAGCAGGCGGTATAAGCGACGTAATAGATAGGCAGGTCGTCGGAGCTGAGGATTTCGTCGCGGTGGAGGTTGGTGAGCGGTATCTCGGCAGTGCCCACCAGCCAGAGGTCGTCCTCAACGTCGTGGTAGATGTTATCAATGAACTTGGGCAGCTGCCCCGAGCCGACCATGCACTCCTGCTTGACGACGAAGGGCGGGTAGATTTCCTGGTAGCCGTGCTGCGAGGTGTGCAGGTCGAGCATGAAGGTGATGAGGGCCCGCTGCAGGCGCGCCCCGGCCCCGCGCAGGATGTAGAAGCGGCTGCCGGATATCTTGACGCCGCGCTCGAAATCGATGATGCCGAGGTCTTCGCCCAGCTGCCAGTGGGGGGCGGGCTTGAAATCAAGGGTCTTGGGCTCGCCCCAGGTGCGTACGATGACGTTATCGCTGTCGTCCTTGCCAACGGGCACGTCGGGGCGGGGGATGTTGGGCACCTGCAGGAGGAGTTCATGGAGTTGTTCTTCGAGAACTCTCACGGCCTCCTCCATCGTTTGTATCTGGGCGCGCAGGGTGCGGCCGCGCTCCTGGGCCTTCTCGCGCTCTTTGGAGACCTCCTTGCGCTGCTGGCGGAGTCCGTCCAGCTCGCCGACTTTGGCGCGGCGCTCGGCGTCCAGCTTCAAAATTTCGTCAATCGGGGCGCTGTCGTGGCGGTCGGCCACGGCGCGGCGCACTTCGTCGGGATTTTCCCTAATATATTTGATGTCCAGCATGGGCTTTACCTCTTGATATTACCAGTACCTCTTGCCGCGGATAAAGCTTTCCTCTCCGGATTTCTTCAGTATCCTCAGGTTCTTCAGGTGGCCGTCTTCATGAAACTTCTTTAAGAAGTCCATTGTTTTACAGGTTTCAAAATCATCACACTGCCAGCAGCCGTCGATATTTTTCTTCCGGCAGCATTCTCTTATCTGGCAGACGGGCGGGCCGCCGCCGGCCCGGCAGGCCCTCTTGCAGCGGAATTTTACCATCGTGCCCAGGAGTTCGTAGCATTGTGGATAGTCCCTGAAGGCGGCGAAGTAGGGGACGGTGGCCATCTTTTCGGCCCTTTCCTGGAACTTCGCCTGCCGGAGTTCTTGGCGGAGGTCTCTGGCTAAGTCGGCTATTTTGCCCTGGTGCTGGTAGCAGTCCCCGCAGTAGAGGCCGCAGTAGGCAATCAGGTCTCTGGTTTCTTCCATTTATTTTCTACCTCCCCGCCTCCCCTTCGGAGTTATCTATTCCCACCCGAGCCGCCCTCGTATCATTCGCGGCTTAGGCCGTAGGTTTCCCCGCCGCCCCACCACTAGAGAGGGGCTGCGCTCCTCTCAGGCTCCTCTTAATCCTTCTCCCTCAGCTGCGGGAAGAGTATCACCTCTCTGATTGATTGCTGGTTGGTGAGGAGCATCACCAGCCTATCTATACCTACGCCGAGGCCGCCGGTGGGGGGCATGCCGTACTCCAGGGCGGTGAGGTAGTCCTCGTCAATCGTCCACTGCTCCTCGTCGCTGCCGTGGCGGTCTTTCATCTGCTCCTCAAAGCGCTCGCGCTGCTCCAGGGGGTCGTTGAGCTCACTGTAGGCGTTGGCGATTTCCAGGCCCCCGGCCACCGCCTGGAACCGTTCGACGACGCGCTTCCGGCGGGGCTTGTTCTTGGCCAGCGGCGACATCGACTCGGGGTAGTCGTAAATAATGGTGGGCGGGATGAGTTTAGGGCGGACGTAGGTCTTGAGGAGCTCGTCGACCAGCTTGGCCCAGTTTTTGTCCGGGTCGGCCTCCATCTTGAGCGAGCGCATCTTTTCGCGCAGGCCGGCGGCGGTAGGATATTTTACATAATCAATGCCGCTGTACTCCCTGACGGCGTCGCGCAGGGTGATGCGCTGCCAGGGAGTCTTGAGGTCGATTTTATCATCGCCGTAGGTAATTTTGGTGGTGCCCAGCACGTCTTTAGCCACCTGGGCGACCATCGCCTCGGTCATCTTCATGACGTCGGTGTAGTCGGCGTAGGCCTGGTAGCTCTCCAGCAGGGTGTACTCCGGCGAGTGCGTCGTCGAGATGCCCTCGTTGCGGAAGACGCGGCCGATTTCGTAGACCTTGTCGAACCCGCCGACGACCAGCCGTTTCAGGTGCAGCTCGGTGGCGATGCGCAGGAAGAAGTCCCGGTCGAGGGCGTTGTGGTGAGTGACGAAGGGTGCCGCCAGGGCCCCCCCGGCGGAGGGCTGTAAGACGGGCGTCTCCACCTCGATGAAGCCGCGCCCGTCGAGGTAGCGGCGGATGGCGGCGATAACCTGGCTGCGCACCCGGAAGATATCGCGCACCTCGCTGTTGGCGATGAGGTCTAAATATCGCTGGCGGTAGCGTATCTCGGTATCGCTCAGGCCGTGCCACTTCTCCGGCAGGGGCGCCAGCGACTTGGCCAGCAGGGTGAAGCCGGTTACGGCCAGGGTGGGCTCGCCGGTGCGCGTGCGCAGCAGCCGGCCCTCGGCGCCGATGATATCACCGATATCCAGGTCTTTGAAGAGCTCCTGGTCGGCGTCGTTGAAAGCGGCGTTCTGGAAAAGGAGCTGGAGCTTACCGGAGCCGTCGCGGATATCGGCGAACGAGCTTTTGCCCATCCGCCGCATGGCGGTGAGCCGCCCGGCCACACTCACGGGTTTGGCTTTGGCCGTCGGGGTCTTCTCCTGCGCTTCCAGCTGCGCCATGGCCTCTTGCGTGGTGTGGGTAAGCGCAAAGCGGTTGGGGTAGGGGTTGACACCGCGCGCCCGCAGCCTCTGGAGTTTCTGCCTTCGCTGCTCGTTGATATTGTCCAATCGGGATGGCATCTTCAACCTGCTTAAAGTGAAAATGTTAATATAGTCCTTTTATTATAGGTGATGTGGGGATTATGGTAAAGGGGGGCGTGTCCTTTCGGTTTGGCTCAATCCTAGTGATAGTTATTTACCTCACCCCCTGTGTCCCCCTCTCCTGACGAGGCGTACCGCAGGAGAGGGGGAAAGTTGTTTTTAAAAGAGGGGCTTCGCCCCTCTTAAACACCCTTTGGGGTAGGGAAATCTACGGACTAAGCCGTGGATGAGACAAGGGCGGCTTGGGTGGGAATAGATAACTCCGAAGGGGAGGCGGGGCTAATAAAATCTTCTAGGGTCTAAAACTAGACTTTTGTTCCTTGAGGGTCTCCAGCCAGGCGGCCGACTTGACCTCGCGCTCCAGGAGGTGCTTGATGTACTCGCCGAGGATGTCCTCAATCTCGCTGGCCAGCTCCGCATCCAGCTTGAGGCGGGTAGCCTGAGCCGAGTCCCCGCCCTGGAGGAGGCGCAGGACTTTCTGGGCGTTGACCGAGACGGGCCGGGCGAAGGGCTGAGCGGGCGCGCAGGCCGGGCAGAGCAGGCCGCCGGCGATGGGGCTGAAATAGTTGGTCACCGGCTCCAGCTCACGGTGGCAGGCGACACAGCGGCGCAGCTGGGGGCGGTAGCCGGCGCTTTCCAAAAGGTGCAGCTCGAAGGCGCGCAGGACGAGCTCCTTGTTTGCCTCGTCAACCAGCCTGTGGAGGGTAGCCAGCGTCAGCTGGAAAATGGCCAGATTTTCCTGGTGCTCGGCGGTGAACTGGTTGACCAGCTCGGCGATATACAGCCCGCAGGAGGTGAGGAAGAGGTCGTTCCTGATGGGGAGGAAGCTGTCAATCGTCTGGCTGCCGGTGATGGTATCCAGGTTCTTGCCGCGGGCGAAGGAGACCTGGCTGTGGGTCAATAGCTCCAGGTGCCCCGCCAGCTTGCTTTTGGGCTTGCGCAGGCTTTTGGCGAAGCCCTGGATCTTGCCCCGGTCGGGGGTGAAGAAGGTGAGGATAGTATCGGCCTCGCCGAGTTTCGTCTTCTTGATGACGATGACTTCGGTGCTGTAGCTGCGCGGCTCGGGCATAATATTTATTTACTACTCTTTGGCTACCCGTTTTCTCAAAGTATAGGGGAGAGCCAGAGAGGGGTGCAACCCCTCTTAAAGAATTACTCCCTTCCCTTAATCAATCCTCAAGGAAAGGGGGCGGGGGGATGGGTTACAATGATTAAATCTACTTATTTACTGATGCTAATGCATCTTGAACGGCTGTTCTATCTCCCTTAAACCATGCGTTTACCAACATTCGTCCCTTTTGTGTCAACTGGACATCATATAGAAGAAGTGGCCCATTCTGTATGAACAGACTAAACGATGCTAATCCGGAAGAAATAATTTGTGAAAATTTCAATACTCCATCGCCTGATATTAATAATTGGTTTGGTTGTAAAGTGTGTAGAAATAGGAGATTGTCAATTGATTCTCGGTCGAATGCGAAGTTAAGAGCTACAAGCATACCTTTCCAGTTACTAATGGCGTCATTCGAGATTTCGCCTCTATGATAAAGGTCATGGCATACGCCACATAATGCTATTAAATTGTGTGCTTCATTACTCCCGTCCTCTTTGACCTTTATTATATGATGCAAATCGATGGCCAATATATTACGACAAGTAGGGACAGCACATCTATATCCTGCTTCCATTAGCACCTGTCGCCTAGTAGCAATTGGGATATTAGGTATCTTTCTTACCATATTGTATATCTTTCCTAGAACTCCGACCGTCCCTCCAGCGCTCTTGCAAGCGTAACGTCGTCGGCGTACTCCAGCTCGGTACCGAAGGGCAGCCCCCGCGCCAGGCGGGTGACTTTGATGCCCAGGGGCGTGATGACGCGGCTTAAGTACATAGCCGTCTGCTCGCCTTCCAGGTTGGTGTTGGTGGCCAGGATGACCTCGCTGACGGTGCCGTTCTGCAGGCGGACCAGCAGCTCGCGGATGCGTATATCGTCGGCGCCGACGCCCTCGGTGGGCGAGATGGCGCCGTGGAGGACGTGGTATTGCCCCTGGTAGACGCCGGTATGCTCCAGCGCCAGGATGTCCTGCGGCTGCTCGACGATGCAGACCTGGCTGGTGTCGCGCCGGGGGTTGCGGCAGATGGGGCAGGGGTCGGCCTCGGTTACGTTGCAGCAGGTGGAGCAGAGGGTGATTTTCTGCTTGAGGTTGAGGAGCGCCTCGGCCAGCGTCCGGGCGCTTTCCTCCGGCGAGCGCAGCAGGTGGAAGGTGATGCGCTGGGCGCTCTTGGGCCCGATACCGGGGAGCCTGGCGAACTCCTGGACGAGCCGGCCGATGGCGTCTTGAGCGGGGGTGGGGTCGTTCTTCAAAGGCGGCTCCTACATCAGCCCCGGTATTTTCAGGCCGCCGGTGAGCCCGCCCATCTTCTGGGCGGCGGCTTCCTGCGCCTTGGCCTGGGCCTCGCGGATGGCGGTGAGCACCATGTCCTGGAGCATCTCGACGTCCTCCGGGTCGACCACCTCCGGCGAGATTGTTACCGACTGTATCTGCTGCTGGCCGTTCATCGTCACGGTAACGGCGCCACCGCCGGAGCTGGCCTCAACGGTGAGGTTGGCCAACTCTTCCTGGGCCTTGGCCAGTTGCGCCTGGAGCTTCTGGGCCTGCTGCATCATAAACTTGTTCATTTTGCCTCCCCGTTATCGTACTGAGCGCCCATCTGCAGCGCCGCCTTGACGAGGTGGTTGTTCTCGTGCTCGAAGACGCAGCATACCTTGCAGGGGCGTCCCAGAAAGCTGCTGACGATTTTATCGGCAGTTCTCTGGTTATCGATGCCGTCCATTTTCTCTTTGTGATAGGAGTATTTGAAGGCGACGGTAATCGTATCACCTTCTAGCTTCGTTGGCCGGGCGCTCCGCAGCAGGGCGGCGGTGGGGGTCTTGCCCAGGCCGTCGGGGGCATCGTTGATAATCTTGTTCCACTGCTGTTGCAGCTGCTCGATGGCGCCGCCGGCGGCCGGTGGTGCGGCCTTGGGTTCAGCGGCTGGCGGCGCAGTCTTGGCGGTGGGGGCTGGTTTCTCTACTGCCGGGGTAGGCTGGGCCGCCGGAGCGGAATCTGCGGTCTCGGTAGGCTTGGCTGCCGGGGGTGGTGGCGCGGGCTCGGCTTTAGCTTCCGGCGGGCTGGTCTTCGGCTGGGCTGCTGCCTTGGGGGGTGGGTTAGCGGCGGGGGTTTCCGGTACGGCGCGCCGGGCGGGGGCGGGTTTCTCTTCCGTTTCCGGCAGGGTGCAGTCCACCAGGGCCAGCTCCAGGGGCAGGGTGGCGTAGTTGTCCAGCCCCAGGTCGAGCTGGCCGAAGCCCTTGACGGCCCGGAGGATGCGGGGTAGCGAGGCTTTGTCGGCCAGTTCCTTGAGTTCCTTGACGTCTTCGGCGGTGAGCTCCAGCGACGCGGCCGAGCCGGTCTTGACGAGGAGCAGTAGCCGGAGGTACTCCACCAAGTCGCGGTTGAACTGGCGCAGGTCGAGCCCGTCGCTGTTGACGTTATTGATGGTGGCGATGCCGGCGGCGGTGTCCCCCGCCACGATATGCCCGGCCAGCTCGCGGGCGCGCTCGTCGCCGGAGATGCCCAGCAGGGCCTGCGCCTGCTTGAGGCTGATTTTGTTGCCGTAGTAGGTCATCATCTGCTGGAGGAGGTTTTCGGCGTCGCGCAGGCTGCCGGTGGCGGCCCGGGCGATGAGCCGCAGGGCCTCGTCCTCGATGGTGATGCCCTCGCTCCCGGCGATGCGCGTCAGCTTGGCGATAACGTCTTTCTGAGTGAGGCGGTGGAAATCGAAGCGCTGGCAGCGCGACAGGATGGTGGGGAGGAGCTTATGGGCCTCGGTGGTGGCCAGGATGAAGATGACGTGGGGCGGCGGCTCTTCCAGGGTCTTGAGGAGGGCGTTGGAGGCCTCCTTGGTAAGCATGTGGACTTCGTCGATGATGTAGACCTTGCGGCGCGCCTGGTTGGGGGAGTAGTTTACCTTCTCGCGCAGGTCGCGGATTTCGTCGATGCCGCGGTTACTGGCGGCGTCCACCTCGATGACGTCCAGGGCCCGCCCCTCGGTGATGGCCAGGCACATCTCGCACTTGTTGCACGGCTCGCCCTTTCCGTTGGTCAGGCAGTTGATGGCCTTGGCCAGGCTGCGGGCGGTGGAGGTCTTGCCGGTGCCGCGCGGACCGCAGAAGAGGTAGGCGTGGGAGACGCGCTCGCCCGCCAGGGCGTTGAGGAGGGTCTGGGTAACGTGCTCCTGCCCGACGACCTCGGCCAGGAGCTGGGGGCGCCATTTGCGGTAGAAGACCTGGGATGCCATACCCTCTATTATAACCCAAAACGGGTTATATCCAAAGTCTGTTTAGGAGTGATTACGGGCTATTTTTTGATTGTTTTTACCTCACCCCCTTTATCCCCCTCTCCAAACTGGAGTAATGGCATACCCGTTGTTCTTTTGTTCGGAGAGGGGGAATGTATTTCTTAGAAGAGGGGCTTCGCCCCTCTTGAACACCCCGTTTCTAAAAAGGGGAGTGGGGTGGGGAAATACCTACGGGTTAAGCCGCTGATGATGGAGGGCGGCTTGGGTGGGAATAGATAACTTGGAAAAGGGGAGGGGGGCTCGTAAGCCCCCCTCTTTAGCTTGGCTTAATGAAACTGCCTACAGCAGCGAGGGAATGTCCTTGGAAACGTCGTCGAGGGCCTTGAGCTTATCCTCGGTCTCCTCCTGGCGCTTCTTGAACTCGGGGATGAGGTCGGTGGAGCGCAGGTAGTAGTCGCGTACCTTGTCCACGTCGCTCAGCTCGGAGAGGAGCAGGGTCACGTCCACGATGCCGCGCTCGCGGGGGTAGTCGCCGTTGCGGATGATGGCCTCGGGGGCGATATCGCGCATGTAGTCGCCGATTTCCTTGACCATGTCCATGTTCATCTCTTTGGCCGGGCCGGAGACCAGGTAGAGAGCGCGGCGGGAGTCGGCCGGATTGCACTTGAGGGAAAGCTCGCTGATGGCCTCGTCCATGGCCTGGATGCCCTTCTGAATCTCGGTGCCCTTCTTGCGGAAGTCGCTGCGCCACTCGGTAGGCCACTTGAAGATGGGGGCCGTCGTCTTGCCGTAGCCGATAACCGTCCAGCCGACCACCGTCTGGATAATATCGCCGGCGTCGAGGAGCTTGGCCCCGATGTACTTGGACTTCTTTTCCTCGCCGGCGCAGAGCATGTTATAGAAGGGCTCGGAAATCATCTGGTTGATTTTGGAGATGTTGGTCTGGATGGACGAGTCCTTGCGCACGTAGCGCTGGTTGTCCACCAGGAAGACGGCGTCCGCCACCGAATAGCAGGACTTGAGGCAGGTAGCCACGTTGAAGACGGTGCGTTCCTCGGTAGATTCCTCGTGCTCGAAGGGGAGCACGATAAGGTTCCATATCGGCTTATCGATATAGCGCTCTTTGAGGTGCTGGGTGATGATGGAGATGGCGCCGGAGCCGGTGCCACCGGCCGAGCCGGCGATGAGGAGGAAGGCGTCCGTTTCGAAGAAGCGCTTGGTGGTCCGGACGGCGTCGATGATTTTATCGGCGTCCTCGCGGGCGATTTCGGCGCCCAGCTCGTTGATTTTGCCCACGCCGTGACCGCCGGTCTTGCGACTGCCGATGAGGATACGGTGGCGGTGGTCGTTGCTGATACTGGATAGCCCGCTCAAATCGGCGGCATCCGTATTAACGGCGAAACAGCCGGTGACTATCGTCATGCCGCGCCGGCTGCGGGCCCTTTTGTTGAGTCGAGAGAACTCGTCCGCGATTCTGCCGCCACACTGCCCTAGGCCGACAACAACTAATTTCATGTCACACCTCAACCATATAGAATATGCTAATTCTGGCACAACAGCCGGGGAATGTCAATTATTTTTACCGCAATTGCGCAACTTTTTTTGAAGCTGGCGGCGGTAATTTCCGGCGGATTCACGCCTGTTTATTGAAAAAATGGCAATTGGATAATATAATAGTTTATGCCTGTCAGCAGGCAAAGACGACCTCGGTGGAGTTTTGCGTGGCGCCGGAAGTAGTACATAACGGCATTGAAGATTTTGAAAAAGCGGTCGCCCGGGCCGAAGAGTTGAGCCGGGTGGCCCGCGAGGCGGCCGGCCGGTCGACGCAGGTCGCCACGGACACCGCGCGCCGGGTCGAGCAGGTCGGCCGGGAGGCCAAAGAGGCCGCCGAGGCCGCCGCCAAGGCGGCCCAGGAAGCGGTAGACTGGGCGGAGCGCATCAGCCGGGAGTCGAAGGAAGCCGCCGAGGCGGCCATCAGCGCCGCCAACGAGGCCATCCGCAAGTCGGAGGAAAGCGCCCGGCGCCCCCAGGACACGGCGCAGTCCATCGCCCAAGCCTTTCAGGACGCTATTACCCGCGCCGAAAAGATAAGCACCGAGGCCATGCACGCCGCGGAATCGGCCCTGATGGCATCCCAGGAAGGGCTGGGCCGCGTCGAAGAAATCAGCCAGGAGGCCAGGAAGGTAGCCTCGTCCGCCAAGGAGTCCTCCGCGGAGGCCGTCAACATGGCCGAGACGGCCGTCAAGCTGGCCCGGGAGGCCGCCAGCGAGGCTGTCCGGAGCGCCAAGGACGCCACCGGCCGGGCGGAGAAGCTGGCCCGGGAAGCCCGGGTCGTGGCCGAGTCCAAAAACCGGGTCGTTCGGGAGGCCGTCGAGAAGGTAGAAAGGTCCACCAAGGCCACGCGGGATACCGCCGAGGTCGCCTCACGGGCCGCCGAGGAGGCCGCCAGCCGGGCGGAAACAATCAGCCAGGTCGCCCGGGATGTCGCCGAAAGCTCGCGGCGGCTTTCCCAAGATACCATCGAAAAAATCGAAGTTATCAGCAAGGAGGCCAGGCAGGCCGGCGAGGCCTCGCAGCAGGTCGCCCGGGATGCCATCAAGCAGGCGGAAGAGGCCGCCAAGGAGACGCGCGCCGCTGCGGAAGCGGCCGTCAAAGAGGCTAAGGAGGCCTACGAAGCGGCTTCGCAGGAGTTCCAGCAGACCATCGCCAGGATGGAGGAACTCAGCCAGAGCACCACCACGACCACGGAGGCATCACTCCAGGAGATCCGGGAGGCCGTGGCAGCCTCGGAGAAGTCGGCTGCGGAGGCCGTGGCCAAGGCCAACAAAATCAGTAAAGCGGCCAAGGAGACGGCCGAAACGTCGACGCAGACGGTGCAGCAGGCCATCGACGCCGCCATTACCACCGCCCGGGAAATAGCGGCCAAGTCGGAGCGGGAAATACAGGCGGCCATCGCCCGGGCCGAGGGGGTAAATCAGGAGACCCGCCAGGCGGTGGACACCGCCGTCAAGACCGCCCGGGAAATCACCGACGCCATGATTAAGGCCGCCCGGGAGAATGCGGCGCGGACGATTAAGTCCGTCCGGGAGGCCATTGGCCAGGCGGAGACGACCGGCCAGACGGCCCGGGAAAAGGCCGAGGCGTCGCTGCGGGAGTACGAGAAATCGCTGAATCAGGGCTGGGATACCGGCGAGGCCCCGGCCGAGGCTACCGCCGCACCGCCGCCCAAGGCCAAAAAAGCCAAGGAGCCCAAGGCCGAAAAAGCGCCGCCGGCAGAGAAGGCCGAGAAGATAGAGGAGCCAGTAGCCGAGGAAGAGGCGCCGGAGGCCGAGGCCGCCGCGCCGGAGGCCATCGAGGCCGAGCCCGCCGATATTGAGCTGGCCGCGCCGGAAGAAGCGCTGGAGGAGGCTGAGCAAGAGGCACCGGCACCCCAAAAGGCCCCGGCGGGCAAGAAAAAGAAGCCAGCCGCCAAGAAGGAGCCGGCCGCCGTCCCGGAGCCGCCGGAAGATGAGGAGCGACCCGGTAAAAAGGAGACCAAGGACAGGATAGCCGAGCGGCTGGAGTCCCTGGCCAGGATGTACGAATCCAAACGTTCCCACCAGACCGAGCCGGAAGCCGAAGACGAAGACGAAGGTACCGAGGCGGAAGAGGAATAGCCTGACACCCCCCGACAACGTGTCCGGAGACTTATAAAATCTTAACATAAGTTTATGAAATCATTATGTCTTATCGGGGTTGGCTGGCTTGACTTTTTAAAGGGTTCGCAATATACTGGGCACTAAGTAAATCGGAGTTTTATTTCCCGGCAGATTACCCGGAACGGCTGATTTCTGCCGAATATAGAGTTTTTAAGGAGGTGTCTGGTGCCTGACCAGAAAGAGCAACCCCAAAAGCCCGTTAACCCGGCAGAGACGAAAGCGACTAAGCCGGAAGAAGCCGCCCCGGCAGGCCCGCCGGCCGCCGAGGAAAGGCCGAAAAGCCCCCTCGACGAGGTGATGAGCCAGGCCGAACGGGCGTACGCGGCCTATATGGACGCCGAACGCCAGGTGGCCAAGGCTTATCACGAGAACGAGAGCCAGGTGGCCAAGGCCTACAAGCGGGCCGAGGCGCAGGCCGTCAGGAATTATGAAGCGGCTGTGGCCCAGGCGCAGAAAGACCGCGATGAGGCCGTAGCTAAAGCCGCCCGGTCGCGCGAGGGCGTCTTGCAGCGGGCCGAGGAGGCCTACAAGAGCGCCGTGGAGACCGCCAACCAGGCCTGTGAAGCGGCCGTGGCCAATGCCGCCCGCATCCGCGATAACCAGACCGAGAAGGCCTGGAAGGCCCACGACGAGACCATCGAACAGGCCTGGCAAATCTATTCCAAGATAGCCAGATAGTAATCCGGGGTAATCAGCGCGGCTAGCTAAAATTATAACGGGAAACCGTCGGGGGAGCCCTAAGACCCGAGGATAAGATGGGTGGGGTATTCAGTCGGCGGTAGGCCCGATAATAAAACAGAATTACAGCAGCGAGGGAATGTCCTTAATCGTGATATCAATCCCTCGCTGTGTGCTTACCAGACCCTCCTGGCGCTTCTTGAGCTCGGTCATGAGGTTGATGGCCTTGGTAAAGTAGCTCCGTACCTTCTCCACATCGCTCATCTCGGAGAGTATCACCGTCACGTCCATGTTGCCCTTTTCCCGGGGATAGTCACCGCTGCGGATGATGGCCTCCGGGGCCATGTTCTTGATATAGGTGCCCAGCTCCTTGATGAGGTCAACGTTGATTTCCTTGGCCGGGGCCGAGACCAGGTAGAGGGCGCGCTTGGAGTCCAGGGGGTTGCACTTGACGGAAAGGCCGCTGACGGCCTCGTCGAGGGCCTGTACCCCCTTCTGAGTCTCCGAGGCCTTGCTGCGAAAGTCCTTGCCGCCGAAGAGCGACTTAAACGCCGACCGGCGGGCGCGGCCGTAGCCCAGGGTTGTCCAGCCCACCAGCGTCTGGATGATGTCGCCGGCGTCGAGTATCTTGGCCCCGATGTAGCGCGCCTTTTTCTCCTCGCCGGCACAGAGCAGGTTGAAAAACGGCTGGACGATGGTGGTGTTTATCTTGGCCAGGTTCTGGCCCAGCGACGAGTCCTTCATGACGTAGCGCTGGTTATCGACGAGGAAGATGGCGTCGGCCACCAGGTAGCTGGACTTGAGGCAGGTGGCTACGTTATAGACCGTCCGGTCCTCGGTGGCGACTTCGTGGTCAAAGGGCAGCACGATGAGGTTATAGACCGGTTTATCCACGTAGCGCTCTTTAATCTGCTGCGTCATCACGGAAATGGCGCCGGAGCCGGTGCCGCCGGCGGCGCTGGCGATGAGCAGGAAGGCGTCCGTCTCGGCGAAATAGCGGGAGTTTTTGATGGTCTCAACGACCTTGTCGGAGTCTTCGCGGGCGATTTCGGCGCCCAGCTCGTTGATTTTGCCCACGCCGTGACCGCCCGTCTTCTTGTTGCCGATGAGGATGCGGTGGTCGAAGTCGGAGCGTATCGTGGACAGGCCGCTCAGGTCGGCGATGTCGGTATTGACGGCGTAGGCGCCGGTGATGATATTCAGACCGCGCAGACCGCGGGCCCTTCCGTTAAGCCGGGCAAACTCGTCGGCGATTCTGCCGCCGCACTGCCCGAAGCCAACCACAACTAATCGCATAGATCACCCTGTTCAGGCTATGCCACCATTTTACGCAATTCCGCAATCAAAGTCAATCGCCAGTGGCTGGAAATCGGCTGCGGCGTGTAAATTTTCTCCAGATGGCCAAAACGGGCCGCCGTTTGGTAGCTAGAGCCCCCGCGAGGCCAGGTAGACCGCCAGGTCGCCGAGGCGGCAGGAGTAGCCCCACTCGTTATCGTACCAGGCCAGTATCTTGACCATATTGCCGCCGATGACCATCGTGCCGGGGCCGTCGATGATGGACGAGTGGGGGTTGCCCTTGAAGTCCATACTCACCAGCTCTTCCTCGCTGAACTCCAGGATGCCGTAG
>DAOULO010000021.1:0-11090 GCA_034420195.1 Dehalococcoidales bacterium | reverse complement strand
ATGCCAGACCGCCCCCCCACCCCGGCAAATAGGAAATTATTCTCCTGAGGGCACAATTTTTGTGGTATGATTGATTTAGATAATATTCCGGGGAGCATAATTAAATGTCTAAGGTTTCCAAACTCAGCATCGTCCTGCTGGCCGTCAGCCTCGCCGTGGTCGCTTTCGGCGGCAGCTGTACTTTCGGCGCCCCGTCTAACTCCCCCGCCGACGAGGGGCTGGATGTTATCCGGCAGGCCTGGGACATCATCTACGACGACTACTACGACCCGAACAGGCTCGACGCCGAGACCCTCAGCCAGGCCGCCATCAAAGGCATGCTGGAGGCGCTTGACGACCCCTATACCTCCTACCTGGAGGCGGAGTTCTACGAGCTGGGGATGACCAGCCTCGAAGGTGCGTTTGACGGCATCGGCGCTTATGTGGCCATTAACGAGGACGAGCAAATCGTCATCATCGCCCCCATCGCCGGCTCCCCGGCGGAGGCGGCCGGTATTGAGGCCGGTGATATCATCCTGGCCATCGACGGCCAGTCCGCCGAGGGCATCGGCCTGGCCCAGGCCGTCATCAGCATCCGCGGCCCCCAGGGGACGTCGGTCACCCTCCGCGTCCGCCACAATGGCGAGACCGAGCCGGTGGAGATAACCATTACCCGGGGGCGCATCGAGGTGCCCAGCGTTAACTTCGAGATGCGGGGGGACATCGCCTACATCATGATTAGCCAGTTCACCAACCGCACCGACGACGAGCTGGCACCCGTCCTGACCGACCTTGACGCGGCCGGTGCTACCGGCATCGTCCTCGACCTGCGCGGCAACCCCGGCGGCCTGCTCGATGCCGTCGTCGCGGTGGCCAGCCGCTTCATCACGGAAGGCGCCGTCGTGGGCGTGAGAGACAACCAGGGGCAGGTGACGACGCTCAACATCGTCGACACCGCGCCAACTACCGACCTGCCCATGGTCGTCCTGGTGAACGGCGCCAGCGCCAGCGGTTCCGAGTTGCTCTCCGGCGCCCTGCAGGACCACGGCCGGGCCCTCATCGCCGGCAGCGTTACCTTCGGCAAGGGCAGCGTCGATATCCTGCGCCAGCTCAGCGACGGCTCCGGCATCTACATCACCACCGCCCGCTGGCTCACCCCCAACGGGCGGCTCATCGAGGGGCAGGGCATCACCCCGGACGTGACCCTCGACCTCACCGGCGAGGACGCCGTAACCTGGGCGATAGATTACCTGCACGGCAATCAGTGATTCGGGTGGAGGTATGGAAATGAGCGATGACACTACTTATCACATCAACCAGGCCAGCCTCGTCATCACCCAGGGCGACATCACCCGCCAGGCCACCGATGCCATCGTCAACGCCGCCAACTCCGGCCTGATGGGCGGCGGCGGTGTGGACGGCGCCATCCACCGCGCCGGCGGGCCGGCCATCCTGGAGGAATGTAAGCAAATCGTGGCGCGGCAGGGCCGCCTGCCCACCGGCCAAGCCGTCATAACCACCGCGGGGAATATGCCCTCTAAATATGTTATCCATACCGTCGGGCCCATCTGGCGCGGCGGCGGCCGCGGTGAGCCGGAACTCCTGGCCAGCGCCTACCGCGAGAGCCTCAAGCTGGCCGCCGCCAACAACCTCGCCAGCGTATCTTTTCCTTCCATCAGCACCGGCGCCTACGGCTACCCCCTCGACGAGGCCGCCCACATCGCCGTGGGCGAGGTGGTCAAGTTTCTGGATAAACCGGGCTCGATTAAAGAGGTCGTCTTCGTCCTCTTCAACGCCGAGGCTTACGATGCCTACGCCGCCGCCCTGAAAGAAATAACGGACGCGGGGAGATAGCGAAAAATGCTGGTCGTCATGAAAAACGATGCCACAGCGGAACAGGTAGACGCCGTCATCGCCGAAATCAAGCGAATGGGCTTCCGGGGCGTGCCCATGCCCGGCGCCCAGCGGACGGCCATCTGCATCATCGGCAACAAGGGGCCGGTGGAGGATGCCGGACTGCGGGCCCTCCCCGGCGTCAAGGAGACCATCCCCGTCACCAAGCCCTACAAGCTCGTCAGTCGCGAGACGCATACCGAGCCCTCGGTACTAACCGTCGGCGGGATAACCATCGGCGGCGGGGTGCCGGTTATCATGGCCGGGCCCTGCGCCGTGGAGAGTGAAGCGCAGGCCCTCACCATCGCCGCCGCCGTCAAGGAGCAGGGGGCGCAGGTCTTCCGCGGCGGGGCCTTCAAGCCGCGCACCTCGCCCTACGCCTTCCAGGGGCTGGGTGAGAAGGGACTGAAGATACTGGCTAAAGTCCGCCGTGAGACGGGCCTCCTCATCGTTACCGAGGCCATCGACAGCGAGAGCCTGGCCGCCGTGGCGCAATGCGCCGATATCATCCAGATAGGCGCCCGCAACATGCAGAACTACTCGCTGCTGCGCCTGGCGGGCCAGCTGAAAAAGCCCGTTCTCCTCAAGCGCGGCTTCGCCGCCACCATCGACGAGTGGCTCATGGCCGCCGAATATATCCTGTCCGAGGGCAACCCCGGGGTCATCCTCTGCGAGCGGGGCATCCGCACCTTCACCGATAACACCCGCAATACCCTGGACCTGAGCGCCATCCCGGCCATCAAGGAGGTCAGCCACCTCCCCGTCATCGTCGACCCGTCCCACGCCGCCGGGCGGCGCGATTACGTCATCCCGCTGTCGCGGGGGGCGATTGCCGTCGGCGCCGACGGCCTGCTCGTTGAGGTGCACCACGACCCCGCCCACGCCCTCTCCGACGGGATGCAGTCGCTCTACCCGGAGCAGTTCGCCGAGCTGATGCGTGAGGTCGCGCGCCTCAAGGAGTGCCTCTAGGCCCGGCTAGGCCGCTGCGGCCGGTGCCGGAGCCTGCGGTGCCCCGCCGGAAGTGCTTACGAAATGGTAGTACGAGGCGAAGGCCAGCTCGACCCACATCGCCGCGATGATGACGCCCACGCCGAAGCAGAGCGCCCCGGCGATGAAGACGGGAATGGCCAGCAGCCCGATGAGAAAGATGGTCCCGGCCCGGCCGTCGGTCATGCGCCAGCTTGTCCGGACGGCCTCGGTGGCCTCCATCTTCTTGTCCACCACCAGGTAGGGCACGAAGACCAGTTTGCAGGCAAAGATAATCCCCGGCACGATGAGCAGCACCAGGCCAACGACGACGATGATACCCACCAGCAGGCTGGCCGCCACCGCGTTGAGGTAAACCTTAAAGCCCTCGAACATGTCGGCCACCTCCGGCTTCCCCCCCCGGGCGGCCTTGAGGGAGACATAGGCTACCCCGAAGCCCACCGGCCCCATCACGAAGACGTTATAGAGGAAGACAAAAAATCCCAGCGCGGCGCTGGCGGCGGCGGAGCCATGCGCCCAGCTGCTCATACCCGAGGGGATGCTGACAACCACGTATATTATCAGTATCAGGAGCAGCTCCGCGAAGTACTTCCAGAGCCAGCGCCAGCCGTTATCGTACGACGTGCCGACGCCGGGTGTCACGGTGGTATTCCCCTGTGTTGTCAATTCGGCCTCCTCTAAATGCGTATTCAGGCAAGAATACCTGTTCCCTATAAAATACCGTAACGAGTTCACGCCGTCAACGTAGTTTTTAAGGCAGCACCTGGCACATCGGGCAGAGGTAGGTGCCGCGCCCCCGCACGACCATCCGCTGTATGGGCGTCCCGCAGCGGGGGCAGTCCTTGCCGACGCCGTGGGCCACGTTGAACTCCTCGTGGGCGGTGCCCGGCCGTCCGTCGGGGCGGATGTAGTTGCGCACGCTGGCCCCCTGAAGCTTGAGTGCCTTATGCAGCACGCGGCGGATGGAGGCGTGCAGCCGCGCGATTTCCGCGCCGGTGAGACTCCCCGCCGGACGCAGCGGGTGTATTTTCGCGTCGAAGAGGGCCTCGTCGGCGTACATGTAGCCGATGCCGGCGATGATTCCCTGGTCGAGGAGGACGGGTTTCACCGGGGCCTTCCGGCCGCGTAAAATCTCCGCCAGTACCTCCAGGGTGAAGGCGTCCTCCAGCGGCTCCGGCCCCAGCTTGGCGGCCACGGCAGTCTCGTCAGCGTCCAGCCACATCACCCCGAACTTGCGCGGGTCCCAGAAATGGAGCCGGGTGCCGTTGTCCAGGTCGAAAATGGCGCGGCTGAACTTGTCCACGGCGGGGTCGATGAGCAGCGAGCCGGTCATCTTCATGTGCATGACGAGCCAGTCCCCGCCGCTGAGGTGAAAGAAGAGATACTTGCCCCGCCGCGTGATGGCGGTGATGCGCTGCCCGACGACCTGCCGGACGAACTCCGCCGCCGTGGGTTTACGCACTATCCTGTCCCAGAACAGGGTGACGCCGGTTATCGTCCGCCCGATAACGTGGGGCGCAAGCTCGTTCTTAATCGTTTCTACTTCGGGGAGTTCGGGCATGGGTTTACTTCATCTCCCCCCAGTTCTGACCCGTCTTGGTATCCACCCGGAGGGGTACGTTGAGCTTGACGGCCGCTTCCATTACCTGCGAGACGAGGGCGCGCATGGCGTCCATCTCGCCCTTAGGCACCTCGAAGACCAGCTCGTCGTGCACCTGGAGGAGCATCTTACTCTTGAGTTTTCGTTTCTCCATCTCGCGCGCCAGGTCAATCATGGCGATTTTGATAATATCGGCCGAGGTGCCCTGCACCGGCATGTTGATGGCCATACGCTCGGCGGCCTCACGCACCTGCCGGTTGGCCGAGTTGATATCGGGGATGTAGCGCCGCCGCCCCAGCAGCGTCTGCACGTAGCCGTCGCGCCGCGCCCGCTCCTTGGTGTCATCCAGGTACTTGCGGATACCGGGGTATTTCTCAAAGTAGGACTTGATGAACTTGCCCGCCTCCTCGCGGGAAAGCTCGGTGGCCTGCTCCAGGCCGTAGCCGCTCATGCCGTAGATAACACCGAAGTTGACCGTCTTGGCGAAGCGCCGCTGGTCGGGCGTTATCTGCTCCGGCGCCACCCCGAAGAGCCGCGAAGCGGTGGCGGCGTGGATATCCTCGTCGTTCTGGAATGCTTCTACCAGCGCCGCGTCCCCGGAGAGGTGCGCCAGCGCTCTCAGGTCTATCTGCGAGTAGTCCCCGCCCAGCAGCAGCGAGCCCGCCGGGGCAATGAAGGCCTGCCGCACCTGCCCCCCCAGCTCGCCGCGCACCGGGATATTCTGCATGTTGGGGTCGGACGAGGAGAGCCGCCCGGTGGTGGTGCGGGTCTGGTTGAAGCTGGTGTGTATCCGGCCCGTCCGGGGGTTCACCAGAGTAGGCAACGTATCAATATAGGTGGACTTAATCTTGGTAAGCTGGCGGTACTCTAAAATATAGCCGGCGATGGGGTGGACGGCTTTGAGCTCCTCCATGACCGACGCCTCGGTGGAGTACTTGCCCTTGCCGCGGCGGGTGGTGGGGAGCTGCATCTCCTCGAAGAGCACCTTACCCAGCTGGAGCGGCGAGTTGATGTTGAACTCGTGCTTGGCCTCGGCGAATATTTTTTCCTCCAGCGCGGCCACCTGCTCGCCGAGGCTCTGCGACATCTCGTTAAGCATGGTGGTATCCACGGCCACACCGTTGCGCTCCATGAGCAGCAACACCGGCACCAGCGGCATCTCGACCTCGGTGAAGAGCTTGAGCAGCCCCTCTTTGACCAGCTCCTTGCCCAGCAGGTCAGAAAGGCGCCTGGTCATGTCGGCATCGGCGGCAGCGTAGTCGGTGGCCTGCTTTATGTCAACCTCAGCCATCGAAATCTGTTTGGCGCCGCTGCCGATAAGGCTGGTAATCGGCGTCATCTCAACGCCCAGCTTGCCGAAGGCCAGCGCCTTAAGCCCCACTGACTTCTCGCCGAGGAGATGGGCGGCAATCATGCTGTCGAAGTTAAGCCCCCGCATGTCAACGCCGGCCTCGGCCAGTACCATCATGTCGAACTTGGCATTGTGGGCCAGCTTGGTAATCTTTTCATCCTCAAAGATGGGTCTGAGCTTATTGATAACCTGTTCGCCCGGCAGCTGGGTGACCGCATCCAAGACGGTATGCCCTACCGGGATGTAGTAGGCCTGACCCGGCTTCATCGCCAGCGAGATGCCCACCAGCCCGGCCCTCATCGGGTTGAGGCCGGTGGTCTCGGTATCGAAGGCGAAGGTCTTGGCCGCCGTAAGCTCGCCGGCCAGCTTATCCAGCTCGGCAGCGCTGGCCACGGTACGATAGTCACCCTCGGCGGGGGTGGCTTTGACGGCTACGGCCGCCTCTGCCTCGCCGCCGGGCAGCTTGGATAATAAGCTGTAGAACTCCAGCTCGCGGAAGAAGTCGGCCACAAGCTTACGGTCGTACTGGCTCACCCGGCAGGCGTCCATGTCCAGGCTCACCGGCGCCCCGGTGACGATGGTGGCCAGCTCCTTGCTGCGGCGGGCGGTCGCCTCGTTGGCGGCCAGTATCTCTTTGGTCTTCGGCGGCGTAACATCATCAAGATGTTTGTAGATATCCTCGACGGAGCCGAACTGGTCAATCAGCTTGGCGGCCGTCTTCTGGCCGATGCCGGGGACGCCGGGGATATTATCGGAGGGGTCGCCAACCAGGGCCTTGAGGTCGGCGATGTGCTCCGGCCCCACGCCGTACTTGGCGGCCACCTCCGCCTCGTCAAAGAGGGTGGTATCGCTGAAGGTGCGGCCCGCCCTGGGGTAGAGCACCTTGACCTCCGGCGAGACGAGCTGCATCGTATCGGCGTCGCCGGTAACGATGACGGTATCGATTTTCTCTTTAGCCGCTTGACTACTCAGCGTGCCCAGCACGTCGTCGGCCTCGTAGCCGTCCAGCTCGAAGACGGGTATCTTAAAGGCCTTCACCAGGTCTTTCACCCGCCCAATCTGGCCTATGAGGTCGGCCGGCGTCGGCGGGCGTTGCGCCTTGTAATCGTCAAAGAGGTCGTGGCGGAAGGTGGGCGCGGCGGTATCGAAGGCGATGGCGTAATGGGTGGGCTTGAGCTCGCTGAGGACTTTAAGGAGCATCTGGGCGAAGCCGTAGACGGCGCTGACGACCTCGCCCGTTTTAGCGACGGTCAGCGGCCGGGCCTGGCGGTACTTGGTGGCCCCGAAGGCGTGGTAAGCGCGGTGGACGATGGCATTGCCGTCGAAGAGGACGAGCAGGGTTTTTTCCATGCCCTAATTATAACAGAGTGGGGAGGTAAGGGGGTAAAGAGGAAGAGGAGTGGGTCAGTTTGAATGAATGATAGAACAATGGTAGCACTTTATAGAAGATAATAGAGAATAGTGAAAAGTGGTAATAAGGTATTGACAAAGGTATTGACAAATGTCAATACATATGATACTCTTACTAAGAGATACTATGAAGGGGAACGGCATAAGGTTTTGTCCTTATGAGGTTCCTCTTCAATTTATGTATACTCTAATTTCTTTCTAAGATCATTGAGATAAGAGATATATGTACCAGAGGCTTCTTGTAATAAGTCAGAACACAATATCCTTTTAGATGCGATAACTCCTCGAAGTTTTCCCTTTTGTACTAAATACTTAACTAGACAGGCAAAATCCCCGTCGGAAGTTACTATAACGGCTTTATTGTATACTCTATATTGAGTCATACATTTCAGAACCAATTCAGCATCGATGTTTCCTTTTGGTTGCCCGTTAATATATTGGACTTTCTTAAATATCAGCTCATAACCTTCAGATTTCAGTCTGGCATAAAGTCCTATGTTAGCGGGGATATATCCTATGCAGTAATAGGCTTTTCTTACCTGATAGGTTTCAGTTAGATGTATTCTGAATTTCCGAGTGTCTAGTTTCCATCCAATGTCAAAACCAGATTTATATAAGTTGTTGCCATCAATAAAGGCAGCATTAACCAAGGGTTTATCCATTACTCACGCAATCCTCCATCACTTAGCTTAACAATTTCTTCTATACTCCAGACGTGATTACTTATCTCCGCTACCATAGCTGGCGTTCTCGGATACGGGTTAGCAAGCGGCTTATGAGGTCTGGCAAAATATAAAGTAAAGCAAGAAGATAAAAGTCTCCTCCTACCCCTCCCCCTCAGCCGCGGCTTAGCCCTTAGACCTGGCCCGCCTTTTCGGCGGGGCGGCCTCGGTAACTTCTTCCACCATCATACCCTGCCGCCGGTAGTAATCCCGCACGTACTTGACGATTTCCACCAGCAGCGCCGCCAGCGGCCCGATGAGCACAATCCCCCAGAAACCGGCGATGTAAGCCCCGAAGACCAGCAGCACAATCATCACGGCGGGGTGGATGCGCAGGTAAGCGCTCTGGACTTTGGGCACCAGCAGGTTGTTCTCCAGCCCCTGGATGCCCAGGTAGAGCACGGCCACCCACAGCGCCTTGTCCGGCGTCATCGCCAGCGCCACCAGCACCGCTACCGCACCGGATATCCACGGCCCCAGCGTGGGTATCATCTCGCAGACCCCCGCCAGCAGGGCCAGTGCCAGCGGGAAGGGCACATCGAGCAGCATGAGGCCGATAAAGGAGAAGTAGCCGACGATGAACCCCAGCATGAGCTGCGCCCGGATATAGCGCCCCAGCACGGTTTCGATGATGCTCATGACGTTGCGACCGTGCTCGGCGGCCGCTGCCGGCAGCCACGACAACGTCCCTTTCCGGAGCCTTTCCGAGTCCTTGAGGAGATAGAAAAGGAAGAACGGCAGCACGGCAAAACCGAGCAGAGTGCTGAACGTCCCGGGAAGAGACCCGATGGAATTCAAGATATAATCACGTATCGCCTCGCCCGCCGAGGCGGCGGCATCGAGGAGCCCCTGGGTTACATCCGCCTGCATCTCGACGGGCAGCGTCTCGATGATACCCTCGAACCAGTCCTGCACCTGGGCAATACTCTGAGTGAAAAAGTACGGGGCGCTCTCCACCAGCAGCTGCGCGGCATCGATGACGGCCGTGATGACGATGTAGAGGAAACCGCCGATGAGGGCGATGAGTAATATGAAGGCCACCAGGACGGAGATGACGCGCTTGAACCCCGGCCATTTGTTACGCGGCGGGAGTGCCCCCTCCAGCCAGTTGACCAGCGGCATGAGGAGATAGGCCAGCACCAGGCCAATGGCAAAAGGTAACACGAAGGTTCTCCACAGATAGAGAACCCAGATAAACAGGACAATGCCCAGCGCCAGGACAATCAGGCGCCAGTGTCTCGCCAGTGGATTTGTCAACGATTACCGTACCCAGAGGCTACTATGCTTCTTCTTCTTTGCCAGCCAGCCTTTCTCTAACCTTATCCCTGGCCTTGGCCGCTATTTCCTTGGCCTTTTCCTTTACCTCACTGCCCTTCTCCCGCAGCATCTCACGGGTTTCCCGGCCCGACTTGGGCGCGTAGAGAAAGCCGATGGCCACCCCGGCGATAGCCCCGAGGAGAAAACCTAACGCAAAATGACTCGAATCTCGCTCGCTCATGCTAATCCTCCTCCTTATTTTTGGTAAACCTCCCCACCATGCCTACAGCCGCCCTAATCCCCTGAATGAAGGAGACGACTCTGGCCATGGGCCCGGCCACCTCCTCTTCAACACGGGAGGTGAAGTTCTGCACGGTCTGGGTCGTCTTCCTGACGTTGTCCAGTATCGGCCGGAGGCGGAGGTAGAGCAGCAACGCCAGCACCCCCAGAAAGATAACGACCAGCGTCGCCCCCAGCCCGAAGATGCATATTACCAGGTCACGGAACCACTCGATGCTCACGGTAATCACCCCCGTTCTCAAGAGTCTCCAAAGGGTATTGTAACTTTATTAAGGCACCCTGTAAAGGGGCGCGGCCGAAAATCAAAAGTCGGGCGGCGGCGCCAGCCCCAGGGAACGCAGGTGCGAGGTATCGTTATGGGCGGTCAGCACCAGCCGGCCGTCGCCGGCCTCGAAGCGGGTGATGGCGGCCGTGTCCAGCCGGATGTTCCAGAAATGGGAATCATCCAGCCCCAGCAGGGCACAGATAAGCACCTTGGCGACGACGCGGTGGGACACGAAGCAAATCCTCCCCTCCCCGCAGCGCATCACCGTGTCCTCCAGAAAGGGCATGGCCCGCGCCCGTACCTCCGCCAGGCTCTCGCCGCCGGGTATCCTCACCTGCTCCGGGGTGTCCTGCCAGTCGCGGTAGAGCTCGGGGTATCTCTCCCTGACCTCGGCGTGGGGCAGCCCCTGCCACTCCCCGTAATCGAAGTCGGTCAGGTTTTCGACCGCATTCACCTCCAGCCCCTGCGGCCGGGCGATGGCCTGCGCCGTCGCCACCGCCCGCTTAAGGGGACTGGAGTAGACGAAATCTAGCTTCTCGGTGCTTAAATAATCCCCCAGCAGCTCTGCCTGGCGCACCCCCGTCTCATCCAGGGGCACGTCCGCCCGCCCGCGGAAGATTTCCGCGGTATTCCAGGTGGTCTGGCCGTGCCGCACCAGGATGAGCTCTACCATTCAACCCCTACTTCCCCTCCACCTTCTCCACCTCAATGGTGCACTCGGTCACCAGCGCCGCGAAGGCCCCGATGGCCGCCAGCACCGGCAGGGCAATGATGCCCGCCGCGGCCACCGGCGCGCCGACGGTCAGGGGGATATCAAAAATCGTCTTGTCGTCGTGGATGAGGCGCACGCGGCGGATATTACCCTCGCGTATCAGCTCTTTTATCTTGGCCATTACCTGGGCCCCGGATACAGTAAATTTCTCGCTTTCGGCCATAAGGCACCTCCCGTGCAGATGCATAGTATTCAAGTGCCCGCCAACGTGTCAAGTACGGGGGTTTCTATACCCTCCACCCCACCCCATCGGAGTTATCTATTCCCACCCAAGCCACCCTCTTCATCCACGGCTTAGCCCGGAGGTTGCCCCACTCCTTTACCCCCCCCCACGGGGTGTTTAAGAGGGGCAAAGCCCCTCTTCTAAAAAACAAATTCCCCCTCTCCGAACAGAATATCAAGGGTCTTTCCTGATGCTGAGTTTGGAGAGGGGGATTAAGGGGGTGAGGTAACCAGTAATCTCTGCCCAGCCCCCAGATATCACCCCCACCCACCCCTATTGAAGAACCGTATTTTCGTGCTATACTGTCTGCATACGGGAGGCCATTTTGAAC
>DAOULO010000020.1:0-5587 GCA_034420195.1 Dehalococcoidales bacterium | reverse complement strand
CTTCAACCGCCTGCTGCTGGTAACGGCGGTGCTCACCAAGCGGGTGGGGCTCAAGCTGGGCAACCAGGACATATTAGTTAATGTGACCGGCGGCCTGCGCGTCGGCGAGCCGGCGGCCGATTTGGGCATGGCCCTGGCCATCGCCTCCAGCTTTCGCGACGCCGCCATCACCCCGCAGACCGCCGCCGTCGGCGAGATTGGCCTCTCCGGCGAGCTGCGCAACGCCCCCCAGCTGGAACGCCGCCTCAACGAAGCCGCCCGGCTGGGCTTCAAGAGATGTATTGTCCCCAAGGCCGGGGCCAAGCTGGCCGTTAAGGACATAGAAATCGTGCCGGTGGGGAGTTTGCGGGAAGCGGTAAGTATGGGGCTGGTAAAGGGGGGAGAGAGAGAAAATCCCCCTTAATCCCCCTTTTTCAAAGGTAACTATCCCCTAAAACCATGTAATCTTTATGAAAATTTAACATTGAGGCTGAATTTATCCCTTGACACCATGTATTATTTAGTATAAAATAGTAGTGTAAGTGAGGTAAAGAGATATGAGAAAGTACACTACAAAAGATTTTGAGCATGAGTTTCCCACCGATGATACTTGCCTTGAATGGGTCAAAAATCACCACTACCCCAACGGTATTCACTGTCCAGTATGTGATAAGGTAACGAAGCACCACAGAGTTGTAAGCCGCCCTTGCTACGAGTGCGATAACTGTGGGCATCAAGTCTATCCTACGGCTGGCACGATATTCCACAAGTCGTCCACATCGCTTAGGACGTGGTTTCAGGTTATCTACCGCATGGCCTCTACTAGATGCGGTATTTCGGCCAAGCAAATACAGCGTGAGACCGGCGTTACCTACAAGACGGCGTGGCGGATGTTCCGTCAAATCCGCACCCTGTTGGGCGAGACCGGCACGCTTAAAGGTGAGGTTGAACTGGACGAGACTTACATAGGCGGCAAGGCAATCAATATGCACGCCACCAAGCAGGCTAAATTGACCGGACGTGGTACGGCGGACAAGATACCCGTATTCGGGGCTGTAGAGCGCAAGGGTAGGGTCATAGCGGTCAAAGTTCCCAACACCGACAGGATAACGCTCATGCCTCACGTCAAAAAGAACGTTGCCCCCGCCACCACGATTTACACCGATGAAATGAGCGCCTATGACCCGCTTACCGAGAACGGATACAACCATCAGGTGATCAACCATTCCGAGCATATCTATGTTAGGGCAAACGTGCATACCAACACGATTGAGGGTTTCTGGTCGCTGGTGAAGCGTGGTATTAGCGGTGTCTATCATTCTGTTAGTCCTAAGTATCTGCAATCCTACGTCAACGAATACTCATTCCGGTATAACCATCGCAAGGACGAGACACCGATGTTCAAGGTTGTTCTGGCTCGGGTTTAGGCTCATCCTTGACGGGCTGTGATGCCTTGTCCAGTATGGCGTGAAATTCCTTTTTGCTAATCGTGGCTTGTTTCCTTACTACCCTTGCTTTCCCCACTGGCTTGCCCTTCTTGATTGTCTTTTTTCTCATGGTTATTTACCCTCGTCTAGAAGCATTAACTTTTTGAAAGTACTTATGTTCCTCTTATTCCTTCCAAAATCCCATCTTATTTCAACTCTTAGCGCATCACTTAAAATATCAACCTCATATGTTTTTGAACTTTTATACTTTATATTTACAGTGATATAGGATTTATCCAATTGGGATTTAATGAGTTTAGGCATCCGCATTTGTGTAGGGGCTTCTGCCCCCATAACACTAAGTACTTTATAGCATCTAACAAACACATCGTTTATTTTATCGGCTTTATAGATAAATGAGGTTCTTTTGGCAACATGACTTTGTCCTGATTTGATATACTTTCTTTCTAAAAATAGACTTACCACAAGCCAAATGGGTATGCCAATGAAACAAGCGTAAAATACTAACCACTGGATTACCAGAAAAGTATTTAGTTCTTGTTGTATTTTACCATCTATCCATAGATATAGAGAAAACACCCCAAACCCAAAAACCATAGAGCAGAGAATTGCCATTACTATGTTGAAAAGTAATGGCAACCTGTTCGGCTTTTGCGGCTGCTCTATTTTTGTAATGTGAGGGTTTATTTTTATACTGTCAATATCTAATGATGCTGTATTAGCCCTCATAAGTTCTGCGAGTTGTTTGTTTCTTTGGTGGTCATACCAATATCCCCCTAAAAGGATTAATAACCCAATGAGAGGTATTAGCCATCGCCATATACCTAAATCCATGAGGTTTATACCAACCTCTCTGGATTTGTTATACAAATCCCAATAAACGTCAATGGTATTGGGCAATATAATAAAGATGAAGCCCAGAATTTTGAAGAGTGTCGGATACCTTCTATAAAATCCCATATACCCAATTTCCCCAAATGTCGTATAGTGGGATTATACTCTGGTGAGAAAACCACGTCCATACATGGCAAGAGGGGATACTTACCTTTTTCAAAGGGGGAAACTCAGGAAGGAAATGGATACATAATAGCTTCTCCCTTTGGCAAAGGGAGATAAGAGAGGGATTTTGGCGGGGTAAAGGGGAAACTACGAGATAAGCGGCAGATGCCGCAGGGCGGCCTGGGTGGGAATAGATATATAACGAGGGGGGAGGGGGAGAAGAAAAGCAAAGCAACAAATATCCTAGTTAATCAGTGAAGCATAAATCTATAGCTTCCTAATTTCTCTCATAAAAAGAAAAATTCCAACCAATATTGCTGCTATAATACCCCATTTCGTATAAACGTCTACTTCCATTCCAAGTATTAAGTTTGCAAAAGCAAAAATTACAATCGCCGCGCTGAAAAATAGCGATGCTTTGTTAATTTTACTGGTTTTCTCCGCGCTTTGATTTTGGAACGCCACATCAAAACCCTTTTCAGTTAAATTAATCCCCATATATTCATATTTAATCAGGCCCTGTTCGTCAAGGAAAATCATGATTGATTCAAGGTCTTGAGCCTTAATCTTTAATCTCTTGGCTAATGGATGATTCTCATCATACCCCGTTTTACCCGCAGCGTATCTATGAGGTGCAGATTTCCAGATTTCATCTAGCACTTTTATCCAGTTCCGGTTGGAATATTCCCATTCATCAATAGACTTTTGCTTTTTCATCATGTCCCCCTCATGTGAATTATCCTTACGGTAGATATAATAGCATCTTTATCCTATAATTTAATCAACCATGACCACTAAAAACCAAAAAACCGCCGCCATTATCGTCGCCGCCGGCGAGGGCAAGCGCATGGGGGGCCTGGATAAAGTCCTCGCCCCGCTCGCCGGCGAGCCCATACTCTTACACGCCGTGCGTCCCTTCCAGGCGTCCCCGCTCGTCAGCCAGATTATCGTGGTGGTCGGCGGCGGCAAAGAGCCGGCCTGCCGCCGGCTACTCACCGGGCCGCTTTGGTCTAAAGTCACCGAGGTCTGCCTCGGCGGTCAGCGCCGCCAGGACTCGGTGGCCGCCGGGCTGGCGACTCTTAAAGACTGCGACTGGGTCATCATCCACGACGGCGCCCGCCCGCTGGTGACGGTCGAGCTTATCGAGCGGGGACTGGAAGCGGCCCGCGAGACCGGGGCGGCCATTGCCGCCGTGCCGGTGACCGATACCATCAAGGTGTCCGGCGAGAACGATACCGTGCTGGGGACGCCGCCGCGCCAGAGCCTCTGGGCGGTGCAGACGCCGCAGGTCTTCCGCGCCGACATCATCGCCGAGGCATACCAGAAAGACAGCCCCGCCGTGACCGACGACGCCGCCCTGGTGGAAAAGCTGGGCTATAAAGTCAAGCTCTTTACCGGCTCGTATGATAATATTAAGATAACCACCCCACGGGATTTAAGCCTGGCGGAAATCATCATCCGGGAGCGGGAGGGCTAATGCGCATCGGGCAGGGCTACGACGCTCACCCCCTGGCGCCGGGGCGAAAGCTGGTGCTGGGCGGGGTGCACGTGCCCTTTGACAAGGGGCTGGCAGGCTGGAGCGACGGCGACGTGCTGACCCACGCCGTCATCAATGCCCTGCTGGGGGCGGCGGCCCTGGGCGATATCGGGCAGTATTTCCCGCCGGGGGACGTGCGCTACAAGGACATCGCCAGCCTCAAGCTGCTGGAGGAAGTGCGGGATATGCTCCAGAAAGGCGGTTTTCACGTCGTCAATATCGACGCCACTATCATCGCGGATAAGCCGCGCCTGGCCGAGCACTTCGCGGCCATGCGCCAAAACCTCGCCCGGGCGCTGGGGATTGAGGCCAGCCAGGTCTCCGTCAAGGCCGCCAGCGGCAACGGGCTGGGCTTCGTCGGGAGGGAGGAAGGCATCGCGGCGCAGGCCGCGGCCTTAATCGAAGGAGGTAAAGCATGAAGATTTTCAACTCGCTCTCCGGTAAAAAAGAGGACTTTGAGCCCCTCGGCGAGACGGTGACGATGTACGTCTGCGGCGTCAATCCCTACAGCGATGCGCACATCGGTCACGCCATGAGCTACATCATCTTCGATGTGGTGCGGCGCTATCTCGAATATCGGGGCTATAAGGTCAATCACGTGGAGAACGTCACTGACGTCGAGGACAACATTATCGCCACGGCCAACCGCCTCGGCATCCCGGTCAAGGAGCTTACCGACAAATACACCGAGCGCTATTTCGAGGACATGGATAACTTAAATATCCTGCGGGCGCACGTCTACCCCCGCGCTACCCAGGAAATTCCTAAGATAATCGAAGTAATCGGGGGGCTGGTGGACAAGGGCTTCGCCTACGCCGCCGGCGGCAACGTCTACTTCCGGGTGAGAAAGGTCGGCGACTACGGCAAACTCTCGCGGCGCAGCCTGGAGCAGATGATGGCCGGGGCGCGCATCGAGGCCGGCGAGGAAAAGGAAGACCCGATGGACTTTGTCCTCTGGAAAGCGTCCAAGCCCGACGAGCCCACCTGGGACAGTCCCTGGGGGCCGGGCCGGCCCGGCTGGCACATCGAGTGCTCCGCCATGTCGCTCCGCTACCTCGGCGAGCAGATAGACATCCACGGCGGCGGGCAGGACCTGGTCTTCCCCCACCACGAGAACGAGATAACCCAGTCGGAGAGCTTTACCGGCCAAAAGCCCTTCGTCAAGTACTGGATGCATAACGGGCTTTTGCAGATGGGCGCCGATAAGATGAGCAAGTCTCTGGGGAACCTGATAACGATACGGGAGGCCCTCAAGAAGTACAGCGCCGACGCCCTACACCTATTTATCTTAAGCTCCTACTACCGCAGCCCGCTGACCTATACCGAGGAGGCGCTAGAGGCGGCCGAGCGCGGCGCCGAGAGATTGCGGCAGGCTATGCGGCCTAAACCAGGAGAAAAAGAACCTGCCGGGCAGATGGTTTCTGAGGACTATAAAAAACGTTTTCTAGAAGTAATGGACGACGATTTCAATACATCTCAAGCCGTGGCCATATTGTTTGATTTAGCCCATGATATTAATAGGGCAAGCGAAGCGGGTTACGGCGTTACCGAGGCACAACAAAGGCTGCGAGAGCTGGGCGGGGTGCTGGGGCTGACCTGTAAAGAGCCGGAGACAGCGGCGGTA
>DAOULO010000019.1:0-2225 GCA_034420195.1 Dehalococcoidales bacterium | reverse complement strand
CGCGAGGGGGTCGACGCCCTCTATGTCACCCGCCCGCAGAAGGAGCGCTTCACCGCCGGCGAAAAGGACGGCGCTATCAAGGCCAAGTACCCGGTAGTGGATAAGAAGCTGCTCAAGGGGCGGGCCTTCCGGGAGTCACTGGTGATGCACCCGCTACCCCGCGTCGACGAGCTGGCCTACGACGTCGACGCCGACCCGCGCAGCATGTATTTCAAGCAGGCCGCCCGCGGCGTGCCGGTAAGAATGGCCCTGCTGGCGCTGCTGCTGGGGGTCAAGGATATCACCGTCCCCAAGGTGGACTCGCCGGCCCCGCCGGACTACCCCGTCTACCGCCACGACATCACCCCGGTCTGCCCCAACCCGGCCTGCGTGGCGGCCCAGGCCACCGAGCGGAAGTACCTCCAGCCGGAGTTCAAGATTGTCAAGACCCAGCCACTGACGCTGCGCTGTATCTACTGCGAGCACGGCTTCGAGCCGAAGTACGTCGCCAGCACCGAGTGGCACGAGGGCAAGCTGGAGACCAAGAAATACCACGACGCCGCCAGCCACTGGGCGCACACCATAAGGCCGGAGAACCTCATTGTCTTTAACTCCGAGGAAGAGGCGCAGCAACACGGCTTCAAGCCCAGCCACTACACGGGAGGGCACCACTAGCTCATGGCCGACGCTTTACTGATTAAGGGCGGGCGCATCATCGACCCGGCCCAGAATATTGATAAGACCGCCGACCTGCTCGTCAAGGAAGGCAAAATCGCCTGGCTCGGCGGGGACGCCCCGCCGGAGGCCGACTACGCCACCCTCGACGCCAGCGGTTTCATCGTCTGCCCCGGCTTCATCGACCTGCACACTCACCTGCGCCAGCCCGGCGGCGAGGACAAAGAGACCATCGCCACCGGCACGCTGGCGGCGGCGCGGGGCGGCTTCACCACCGTCTGCTGCATGCCCAACACCGAGCCGCCCCTGGACAGCGAGGCCATGCTCAACTACGTGCGCACCGTGGCCGCCCGCGAGGGCGTGGTGCGCGTCTTCCCCATCGGCTGCGTCACCGTGGGGCGGCAGGGGCTGGAGCTGGCCGACCTCAACGAGCTGGAGATGAACGGGGCGGTGGCTTTCAGCGACGACGGCGCCCCGGTGGGCAGTCCGGATATCATGCGCCGGGCGCTGGAATACAGCCGTGACTACCGCCGCCCCATCGTTGACCATTGCGAGAACCTCTTCCTCTCCCAGGGGGGACAGGTCAACGAGGGCATCGCCTCGCTGGAGCTGGGCCTGCGCGGCATCCCCGCCACCGCCGAGGAACTCATCGTCCGGCGCGACCTGGACCTGGCCGGCGAGACGGGCGGGCACGTCCACATCGCCCACGTCAGCACCGAGGGCTCGGCCGACCTCATCCGCGCCGCCAAGGAGGCGGGCGTCCCCGTCACCGCCGAGGTCACCCCCCACCACCTTACCCTCACCGAGGAGAACGTGCTGAAATACAAGAACCTAGCCAAGGTCAATCCGCCGCTGCGCACCGAGCGGGATACTAAGGCCCTGCTGCGCGCCCTGAGCGACGGCGTGATAGATATCGTGGCCACCGACCACGCCCCCCACACCGCCGCCGATAAAGAAGGCGACTTCACCAAGGCGGCCTTCGGCATCAGCGGGCTGGAAACGGCCCTGGGGAGCCTGGTGGGCCTGGTGATGCGCAGCAACCTTAGCCTGAACACGCTTGTCGCGGCGCTGACGGTGGGGCCGGCGCGCGTCCTGGGCTACGAGAAGCTGGGCACGCTGGAGACCGGCGCCCCGGCCGACATCTGCATTTTTGACCTGCACCGGCAGTGGGTAGTTGACCCGGCCAAATTCGCCTCCAAGGGCAGGAACACGCCGCTGGCCGGCCAGACCCTCACCGGCAAGGTCATGGCCACGCTATACATGGGCCAGCCGGCTTATATGGACGAATCATTAAAGATAGAAGCGAAGGCAATTTAAGGGGAGTTTGAGGGGGCTGCGCCCCCTCACTATAATCCTCCCCTTCCCCTTGAGGGGAAGGGGATAAAGAGGATAGGGTGAAGACACCGAATACATCTAAAAAAGCCATCCTCGTCCTGGCGGACGGGAGCGTCTACGAGGGGTTCTCCTTCGGGGCGGCGGCCGATACCATCGGCGAGACGGTCTTCAATACCTCCATGGCCGGCTACCAGGAGATGCTCACCGACCCGTCCTACGCCGGCCAGATTCTCATC
>DAOULO010000018.1:0-7421 GCA_034420195.1 Dehalococcoidales bacterium | reverse complement strand
GCCTTGGCCAGGGCGGCGTAGCCGCCGACGGCCAGATAGTCCTCGATGGAGGTGGGGTCAATGGCGCCGTTGTTGGCGAAGACAAGGCGTTTCTGTAATTTGTAGAAGGGTACGTCGTGCTCTTGAGTAATCTTCTGGCCGGAGGCCCGGTCGGTATAGAGCAACCGCTCCACGGGCTTGCCCCTGGCGACGGTCTCGGTCAGTATCTCCGGCACGTCCTTGACGCGGACGCGCTGGTAGAAGATGCCCTGCGGCTGGATGACCACCAGCGGCCCCCGCTCGCAGAAACCGTGGCAGCCGGTGGCCCTCACGTCCACTTTGGACGTCAGCTTCTGCTTGCTAATTTCGTCGCTGAAGGCGGCGGTGACGGCCTGGCAGCCGTGGGCGTGGCAACCCGTCCCGTTGCAGACGGTGACGACGGTCTTGTTGGGGTCGCGCTTTCCGGTTATCGCTTTTCTCAGGGTCTCCAGTTCACCCGAGGATTTCAGTTTTGCCACTGGTGACTCCCTCCGCTCTTAGTGATATTCCTTGAGCACGGCGGCAACGCCCTCCGGCGTCATCTCGCCGTGATAGTCTTCCCCGATGATGACCATCGGCCCCAGGGCGCAGGCGCCGACGCAGTTGACCGTCTCCAGAGTGAACCGGAGGTCACTGGTGGTCTGGCCGGTCTTGATTCTGAGGGCTTTCTCGACGCTCGCCAGTACCTTGTCGGCACCACGCACGTGGCAGGCCGTGCCCATGCAGACGTTGATGAGGTGGCGGCCGCGCGGCGTGAGGCTGAAGGCCTTGAAGAAGGTGGCCACGCTGTAGACGCGGCTCAGCGGTACGTCCAGGCCCTGGCTTGCCTCCTCCAGGGCTTCTTTAGGCAAATAGCCGATGGCCGCCTGGATATCCTGCAGGATGTCCACCAGCCGGGCCTTATCGCGCTGATGCCTTTGTAGTACCTCTTTTACCTTTGCCTTTGGTTTTTCTGGTGCCATCTTTTGCCTTCTCCAGTAGCTTTTTATATTCCAGGTTCACTCTTTTCTGTATCCGGGCGATGAGGTCGTCACTGAGGTGGCGGAACCGCCCCTGCCCCTTGAGGTAGTCCTGCACCGGCCGCAGCTTGGGCAGGTCCAGGCTCATCTGGTAGTTTCCGTCAATCACCTCGTAGAGGGGAAACATCCCCGTCGTCACCGCCAGCCGCCCCAGGCGGATGACGATATTGGTGGCGCAGCGCCAGCCGGTGGGGCAGACCGAGAGGACGTGCACGTAGGCCGGCCCCGGCGTAGCGACCGCCCGCTTGACCTTGGCTATCAGGTCGAAGGGATAGCTGTGGCAGGCGGTGGCCACGTAGGGGATGTTGTGGGCCGCGGCAATCGCCGGCATATTCTTCTTCCAGCTGAACTGGCCGAAGCTCTTTTTCCCGGCGGGGGAGGTGGTGGTGACCGCCCCGAAGGGCGTCGCCGACGAGCGCTGGATGCCGGTATTCATGTAGGCCTCGTTATCGAAGCAGATATAGGTGAAATCGTGGCCCCGCTCCAGTGCCCCGGAAAGGGCCTGCAGGCCAATATCGCTGGTGCCGCCGTCCCCGGCGATAGCGACGACCTTGGCGTTTTCCGGCGCCGGCAGCCCCTTGCGACGCATCGCCTTGTAGGCCGCCTCGATGCCGGAGGCCACCGCCGCCGTGTTCTCGAAGAGGGTGTGAATCCAGGGGAGGTGCCAGGTGGTGAAGGGCAGCTGCGAGGCGACGATTTCCATGCAGCCGGTAGCGTTGGCGACGACCACGTTATTATCCAGGGCCTTGAAGGCCAGCCTTACCGCCAGGGCCTCGCCGCAGCCGATGCAGGCGCGGTGCCCCGGGGCGAAATTCTCTTTCTTCGGTATCAGTTTCGGTACGTAAACGGCGTATTTTTCCATTATTCTCTCACCCCGTATAGCTCGTATTCGCGGGCGCTGCCGGTGCGGGCAATCTCGATGCCCTGATTGATAAGCTCCTTAAACCCGCTGACGGTAATATCCCGCCCGCCGAGCGCCCCCACGAAGCTGACAATCTTGGGTCGCCTGGTCTGGTTATAGAGAGCGGCCTTGACCTCGGAGGCCACCGGGCCGCCGGGGCCGCCGTAGGAGATGGCGCGGTCGAGCACGATGAGCACCTCGGCGTCTTTGACCGCCTGGCGCAGCTCCTCGAAGGGGAAGGGCCGCCAGAGGCGCAGTCTTATCTGTCCGACGGCCTGGCCGTCGTCCCGCAGCTCATCAATGGCCACGGAGGCCGTCTCGCCGACGCTGCCCATGGTCATCAGGATTACCCTGGCCCCGTCGCAGCGATGTTTCTCCACCGGATGGTACTCCCGCCCGAAGGTCTTGGCGAACTCGTCCCAGACCTCCACGATAACCGGCTGGGAATTGCGGATGGCCATTTCCTGCGCCCATTTCATCTCGGTGAAGATGACCGGCGGGGCGAAGTCGCCCATGGCCACGGGGCGGTCGGGGTTGAGGGGCAGGGGGAAGTCGTTTCTGGGCAGGAATTTGTCCACATCCGCCGGCTCGGGGAAGCTAATCGGCTCGATGACATGGGTCAGGTTAAAGCCGTCGAGGTGAACCATCACCGGCAGGAGCACCCGCCGGTCCTCGGCGATGCGGAAGGCAACGATGGCGTTGTCCACGGCCTGCTGGCCGTTCTCGACGATTATTTGAATCCAGCCGGCGTCCCGGACGGACATCATATCGGAGTGGTCACACCAGATGCTCAGCGGCGCCGAGAGGGCCCGGTTGGCCACGGCCATGACGATGGGCAGCCGCATCGCCGGGGCGACGTAAACCACCTCGTTCATCAGGGCCAGTCCCTGGCTGGCGGTGGCCGTGAAGGTGCGCGCCCCGGCGGCCGCCGAGCCCAGGCAGGCGCTCATCGCCGAGTGCTCCGATTCCACCGGGATATACTCGGCGTCAAGCTCGCCGTTGGCGACCAGCTCGGCCAGGTGCTCGACGATATGGGTCTGCGGGGTAATGGGATAGGCGGCGATGACGTCGGGGTTGGCCAGCTTGACGGCGTCGGCCATGGCGATGGAGACCTCAATGCCTACTCGCGTCGTCATTATTCCACCTCCTGGACCATGGTGATTACCCGGGGCCAGCACTCCTGGGCGCAGATGCCGCAGCCCTTGCAGTAGTAGAGGTCGGCCTCGAAGTGTCCCTCCTCGTTCGGCCCGATGCAGCCTTCGGGGCAGTAGAGGGCGCAGAGACCGCATTTGATGCATTTCTTAAAGTCGTAGGTGGGGCGCTGCGAGCGCCAGGTGCCGCTTTCGTACTGGCGGGCACTGCCGGGGGCGGTAACGATACCGCCGATTTCCAGGTCTTTCCAGGTAAGCTCATTCTCGGATTTGGCCATTTATCGCTCCTCAATGGCTACTTCGGCGTAGGCCGTTTCCATGGCGGTAATATTGCGCTCGCCCAGCCGGCCAAAACGCTTCTCCAGCGGGGCGTAGGCGGATTTTCTATCGATAATCCCGGTGGCCTTGATGACGGCGCCGAGCATGGTGGTATTGACGATGGGTACGCCCAGCTTCTCGCGGGCTATCTTGGAGGCGTTGACGGTGGCCACCGGGTGCTTGATGCCCAACTCGGACTTGATTTCCTGGGCCGTCTTGGGGGTGTTGATAATCACCAGCCCGTCCCGCTTCAGCCCGGAGGTAACGTTGACCTTAGCGAGCAGGCTGGGGTCGAGGACAACGACGACATCCGGGTCGGTGATATCGGCCCGGATACGCACCGGCGCAGCGCTATCCACGCGGTTAAAGACCTGCACCGGCGCCCCGCGGCGCTCCGGCCCGAAGCTGGGGAAGGCCTGGGCGAACTTGCCCTCGCCGATGGCCCCCTGGGCCAGAATCTCCGCCGAGGTGACGGCCCCCTGGCCACCCCGCCCGTGCCATCTGATTTCGGTAAGGCTTTTGGCTTTCGTCATAGCTATCTCCGTAACTAAAAACGCCCCTGGAGCGACTTGAACGCTCGCGCCCGGCTCCGGAGGCCGGTGCTCTATCCACCTGAGCTACAGGGGCAATCGTCTAAATTTTACTATAAAATCTCCGTTGCTGACAACTTGGAGCGATAGTTGAGGCTAAATCAGGCGTAGCGCAGGATGATGAGGAGGTGCGAGATAGCGACGACAATGAGCATCGGCGGCAGGGCGTACTTGATAAACCGCCCCCAGGTGATGGGATAGCCCTCCTTGGCGGCGACCGAGGTGCCCACCACGTTGGCGGAGGCGCCGATGGGGGTGGCGTTGCCGCCCAGGTCGGTGCCCAGGGCCAGCGTCCAGGCCAGCGTCGACAGGCTCATCCCGCCCACCACGGCCAACTCCTTGACCACCGGCACCATGGTGGCGGCGAAGGGGATGTTGTCCACCACCGCCGAGGCGAAGGCCGATATCCATAGTATAAAGGGTACGGCGACGGTAATGTTACCGCCAGAGGCGTCGCCGATGAAACGGGCAATCATATCCAGGATGCCGGTCTCCTCCAGCCCGCCAACGGCGATGAAAAGCCCCAGGAAAAAGAGCAGGGTCTGCCAGTTGACGGCCTTAAAGACCTCCCGGATGTCTTTGATATCCGTCAGGAGCGTCAGGACGGCGGCAATGACGCCGATGAGGGCCACCGACAGCCCCGTCTCGGCGTGGGTGACGATGAGGACGACGATGACGATAAAGATGCTGGTATCAATGTAGAAGAGACGGCGGTCGGTGATGGCGGCGGAGGGCACCGGGCAGACCTGCATGATTTCGGCGGGGCTGGTGTCCTGCCGGAGGCTGCGGCGGAAGATGAAGTAGAAATAGGCGACGGTGAAAATCATGCCCACCCAGGCGATGAGGCCGGTATTGACGGCAAAATCGAAGAAATTATAGCCCAGGGCGGTGCCGATGATGATATTGGGCGGGTCGCCGCTCATGGTGGCGGCGCCGCCGGTATTAGCGGCGAATATCTCGGCCACGATGACCGGCACCGGGTCGAACTTTAAGAGCCGCGCCATCTCAATGGTTACCAGGCTCAGGAAGAGGAGCACGGTGATAGAGTCGATGAACATGGAGAGGAAGCCGGAGATGAGCATGAAGGCAATCAACAGCGGGATGACCCGGCAGCCCACCAGGCGCGCCGCCACGAGGCAAATCCAGCGGAAAAAGCCCACCC
Organism: Dehalococcoidales bacterium; assembly: GCA_034420195.1. Taxonomy (GTDB): domain Bacteria; phylum Chloroflexota; class Dehalococcoidia; order Dehalococcoidales; family RBG-16-60-22; genus DAOUEH01. The sequence goes on along the minus strand of DAOULO010000018.1, from coordinate 2,262 downwards.
GCTCCATGCCGGCCACCATGACCATCATCCCCCCGATGAAGATGATGGTCTGCCAGTTGACGCCGTAGGACTCCACGTGCTGGTGGCCGGGGAACCAGAAGACAGCGTCGCCCAGCTGGGCCAGGTTGAGCACGTGCCAGACCGAGTCCGTGCTCTGCATCACCCCCAGGAAGACGACGAAAATCATCAGCGCGCCGCCGATGAGTGCCGGGATATAGCGGGGGACTTTATCGCTGATGATGACGCCGAGCATAACGGCGAAGATGACTATTGCCAGAATCTGACTAATTACCATCGTCTAAGAGCGTAATCCCGGGCAGCGATAAACAGTCCATTGTATCAGGTATGGCGCGCCACCCGCAAATATTGACATTGCCCGGCCGCCACCTTAAAGTATGGGTAACGGTATGACTGAAGCGTATCTGGTCTGGCTGAAGCTCGCTGTCTGCATACTGGTCATTCTGGTTGCCGGTCGCAACGTCGCCAGGTACGGGGATATCATCGCCGACCGCACCGGCATCGGCCAGGTGTGGATGGGCGTCATCGCCATCTCGGTCATCACCTCCCTGCCCGAGCTCTTCACCGGCATCAGCTCCGTCACCCTGGTCAGCGCCCCCAACCTGACCGTAGGCAATCTCATCGGGGCCAATGCCTTCAATCTCTTCAACCTGGCCATGCTGGACATCATCCACCGCAACGGCTCCATCATTTCGCTGGCCAGCCCGGCCCACCGGACCACCGGCTGGTTCAGCCTGGGGCTGGTCGTCCTGGTGGGCCTCTTTATCTTCATCAGCGTCCGCTTCTCGGCTATGGCCCTGGGCTGGATAGGCTGGTACACCCCTATTATCCTCATCTTTTACCTGGTGGCGGTCTGGCGTATCTTCAAGTTCGAGAAGGAACAGCCGAAGGAGGAGGCCATCAGCTTCTACCCGAAGACCCTGCCGATGCGAAGGATCTATACCTACTTCGTCGTCTCGGCGGCCTTCATCATCGGCGCCGGTATCTGGCTGGCCACCATCGGCGACGAGATTACGGCAGCCACGGGCTGGGGGCAGAGCTTCGTGGGGAGCCTCTTCCTGGCCTTCACCACCACCCTGCCGGAAATAACGGTCTCCTTCACGGCCATGCGCATCGGGGCTATCGATATGGCCGTGGCCAACCTCATCGGCTCTAACCTCTTCAACCTGACGATAATCCCCGTCATCGACCTGATTTACACCCGCGGCCCCATCCTGGCGGAGGTCTCCGAGGGCAACATCGTCACGGCGGGGGCGGTGACCCTGATGACCGTCGTCTTTCTGGCCGGCCTGCGTTTCCGCCCGCAGCGCTTCCTGCGCCTGAGCTGGTTTAACCTGAGCCTTATCATTCTCTTTTTGGCCAGCGCCTACCTCGGTTTCGTCCTGGCCTGAACTGATGCTATAATCAATCCGGAAATACTGCCCTGACCAAGAGCACGAACCTGGCGTGCCGGAAAGGAAATAGTCTTGCCGAAACTGGCGGCGGTTATCCTGGTGGGCGGCCCGGGGACGCGGCTCCAGCCGCTCACCGACGGGCGGCCCAAGCCGATGGTGCCGGTGCTCAACCGGCCCTTCCTGGAGCACACCATCGCCTACCTGCGGCATTTCGGCATCGAGGACATCGTCCTGACGCTGAGCTACCTCCCCGACGCCATCCGGGGCTATTTCGGCGATGGCGGCGACTTCGGCGTGCGCCTGAGCTACTGCCTGGAAGAGCCGCCGCGGGGCACGGCCGGGGCGGTCAAGAACGCCGAGGCGTACCTTGAGAGCACCTTCTTCGTTCTCAACGGCGATATCTTCACCGACCTCAACCTGGCCGAGATGCTGGCCGCCCACCGCGCTCATCAAGCTACGACCACCATCTCGTTGAGCTGGGTTGAAGACCCCAGCACCTTCGGCGTGGTGGAGACCGACGCTAACGACCGCGTCCGGGCCTTCATCGAAAAACCGCCCCGTGACGAGGCTACCACCCACTGGATTAACGCCGGCACCTACATCCTGGAGCCGGAGGTTCTCCGGCACATCCCGGACGGCCACTACATGTTCGAAAGGGGTCTTTTCCCCTCCCTCCTTAAGATGGGCCGCCCCGTTTACGGCTACCCCTTCCGGGGCTACTGGCTGGACATGGGCACCCCGGCCAAGTATTTCAACCTCAACGCCGACCTGCTGGCGGGCCGGGCGCGCAGCCCGCTGCTCAAGGACCTAGACGGCGGCGGCATCATCCGCGGCGAGGGCAGCGTCATCC